>DASZFN010000262.1:0-4608 GCA_035939715.1 Gemmataceae bacterium
CTCGTAATCGACATGCCAGCCGTCCTCTTCCAGCACCAAATGAATACGATAGGGGGCCAAGTCTCCATATGTTTCCGGAGCATCTGCCTGGGCGATGGTGAGCGCCTGGTCTCCAGGGGCACTCCCAGAAACTATCACGGGATTGCGATTTGCCTCTCGGCCCAGCGCACGACGGCCTCGGTTATGCGAAGTGTTCCCCTGTACTCCTTCTCGGTAACGGGTCCCGAAAGACCGGGATAACGGGTCTCGACGGCGAACCGTGTCAAGCGCTTGGCGCGATCAAGATACTTCGGAATTTTGAATCCAGCCCGTCGCAACAAGGTCATGAGACGGGCAAGATCATGCGTAAAAGGGAAGGCCAGGTTTCGGTGAATGAACACCGCCTTGATGGCCTTTTCCGTGGCCTGTTGCGCATCGAAGCACAAATCCTCCAAACACGCCTCTGGGATGCGGTTCCTGGCACGCGCCAGGTTGCTGCGGGCGCGACGCAGCCACTCCTTCGGATCGGTTGGCGCAAGGCGCTTACGCGGCATACACGACCCTGCCCTCCTTCAGGGCCGGAGCAATGACGAGCCAGGGGCTGTCGCCGTAAGCTTGCACGTCTTCCGGCGTCGCCACCACGATATCGACCGCCTCGTCCGCTCCCTCCATGCCCATGTAAAGCTCTTCAACGAGTTTGCCTCGATTGAAGCGCCCGGATTTGATGACCAGGAGATCCACGTCACTATTGGGACCCATTTGGCCACGAGCGGCAGAACCAAAGAGAATGATCTTCTCTGGTTTCGCCACGGTTACAATGCGAGACACAATATCCGCCAGGATCGCAGGATCAAGCCGGCGGCGACGCGGTTTTATGTGTTTCTTCATGGCATGCAGTCAGCATATCGACGCGCAAGCATCGAGCAAAGCGGATTCTGTTCAGGCCAAGGCGGCCAAGGTGGTCAGCCGCTCTCTTTCGTGGGTCCGCCGCCGGTCCGCCAAATGCGATTGGCTGGCGGACAGACGCGGCCAAGGCGGGCGAACAACGAGGAAGGGCCCTGGCCCCGTGACCCGTGGCAAAGTGGCAAACTTGCCTTCAATGAAGGCGTAAGCCTAATCGGCCGTGGATACTTGGCAAACTGGCAAACAACTCGCCCCGCCCCTGCCAGCTTGACCGGCTGGACTCCTGGCTCCGCCTGGCCATGTTGGTGCTTGCCGATGCATAAAGCCGCGCTTACCGTCAAGAGCATTCCGGAGGTTCCGGCAATAATTCAGCAACTTTTTTCAACTTCGCCATACTCCGCCAAGTGCAATGGCGGGCGGACAGTGGCCAACGGCGGACAAGTTCACAGACCCCCCCTCCAAAAACGTGGCAAACTGGCAAACTCAATTTTTTTCGCGACGCAAGTCGTTGCGCCCTTCAGCACGCATACGTGGTAGAATGGACTTGAGTGGCCTGGGCCAGGTAGTATCCGGCCTGCTCTTTGCGGAACGGCTGAAGCCTAGAAACCTTTGCTTTATTGAAAAAAACTGGATGCCGATAGACAGGAGATATCAGTCATGCCATTAAGCATCCAGACGGACCCCGTCCCTCTTCGTGTCGACGAACACGGGGTTATCCGCGTGGGAGACTCGCAAGTCCTGCTCGACGTCGTCATCCGCGAGTTCAACAACGGTGCCGACCCAGAAGTGATCGTCCACGGCTATTCGACGCTCAAGTTGGCGGATGTGTACGACGTTATTGCTTACTACCTGCGGCATCGTCAGGAGATTGACGAGTACGTTCACGCGCGCCGCGAGGAAGCCCAGAAGCTGCGCGAGGAGATCGAGGCGAAACAGCCCAGCCGCGTGGAGCTGCGCGCCAAACTGCTGGCCCGGAAAGCCCAGATGGAACTAGAACATGCTTCGCCTGGTAAGTGACGAGGATGTTCATGACGATATTATCCGGGGGCTGCGGCGCCGTGAGCCCGCTCTGGATATTTTTCGGGTTATAGATGTTGGGCTAACCATACTCCGGACCCGATCATTCTGGAGTGGGCGGCCAACAACCCTGACCACAGCCGGCCACGAGCTACTCGCCCTAGCGCTGAGGCGCATATTCATAATGCGGTCGGCCGGTCGCCTCATGGACGCCTTCCTTGGCCGCCTGCGGGGTTCCGGCCATGACTCGATACACGACCCCGGCCAGGGCGGCTCCCATGACCGGGGCGATCCAAAAGAGCCAGAGCTGTGCCAGCGCCCAGCCCCCCACGAACACCGCCGGCCCCGTGCTGCGCGCCGGGTTCACCGACAGGTTCGTCACCGGGACGCCCACCAGGTGGATCAGCGTCAGCCCCAGGCCGATGGCGAGGGGGGCGAATCCCTGGGGCGCGCGGGGGTCGGTGGCCCCGAGGATGATCAGCAGAAACATGAAGGTGAGCACCACCTCGGTCACCAGGCACGCCACCAGGGAATAGCCGTCCGGGGAATGCTCGCCGTAGCCGTTGGCGGCAAACCCATTGCTGACCGAGAAGCCCTCTTTGCCCGAGGCGATGGCGAACAACAGCGCCGCACCCACGAAGGCGCCGATCACCTGGGCGACCATGTACGGGACGAGCTCTGCCTTGTTGAATCGCCCGCCAATCACCAGGCCAATGGAGACAGCGGGGTTGAGGTGACACCCCGAGATGTGACCGATCGCGTAGGCCATGGTCAGAACGGTCAGCCCGAAGGCCAGCGCCACCCCGACCAGGCTGATGCCGTAGTTGACGTTCTGGTTCTGCAAGTCCAGGAACTTCGAGGCCAGCACGGCGCTGCCGCAGCCGCCGAAGACCAACCAGAACGTGCCGATACATTCCGCTAGCAACTTCTTTGACACGGTAGGTTCCTCCCAAGATGCGAAAGCCCCCTGGAAATTGACGCCACCGCCTGGTGGTGTGAACCGTTTGAGGCTCCTCAGCATCCGGGCGCACGAAGCTGGCGAGCCGGCGATCTGGTTCCTGCAAGCACCTGGCGCGGCCTCGAGTGAGGCGGGCGCGCTGATCGCGTCGCCCGTTCCGCACAGATACTCGTTGGGCAAGTCGTCCGGCTACGTGGCTTCGTTGTCCGCGCCGACCTTGCCCCGGATGAAACGGGTGATCAGGTCCACCGTGAACAGATCACCCACGTGGCCTAGCTCGGGATCCTTCTCGAACTCGCTGAGGTCGGCGAACGGCATGCGGGCGCGCAGCTCGGCGAGGCCCTTGTCGGTGACCCGGCCATCCTGCACGAATTCCGGGTTGCCCTGGAAAATCGCCTCGGGAAACAGCTCGCCGCGCGCGATCTTGATGTCGAACTCGCGCTCCAGGCGGAAGACGATATCCAGGAAATCGATCGACTCGGCGCCCAGGTCGCCCTGAAGCGTCGCGCCGGGGATCACCTCGTCCTCGTCAACGTTCAGCGCCCCGACCAGTGTCGCGGCCACCCTGGCGTATATTTCTTCACGGGTCAGCATTTGCGGAAGCCTCACTCGGGTGACACGGGAAACGGCCAATTGCGGCCGATTCGTAACGACCGTTCGTAGTCTTATTTTTCGAAGTCCTCGGCGCGACGAAGCGTCTGGCAAATGCCGCGGACGGTCTCCTTGTAGTAATCGTCGACTTTGGCATCGACAACGAATGCCGCCCCGACAAGTTGTCCTTTCCCGGCATCGAAGAGCCCAGCCGCGAAGACGACGTCGCCGCCGGCCTTCTTGCCCTTTCCCGTGCCGGTAATGACCACGGCGCCGCCCTTCGTCTCGCTCGGCTCGTCGTACTTGACGTCCTTCAGGTAGTTTTCGAGCCCTTCCTTGACCTTTTTGCTCGCGGCTTGTTTGTCAGCTACCCCGTCGAGGGTGACGAGCATCGCGTAGGCCTGTCCATCCGCACTGACGGCCGAGATGTAGTTGTCGCCTGTCTTTTGGTTCCAATCGGCAGGAAACGTAATCCCCACGATGGGCTTGTCATCCTTGCGAATGACGGCTTCGCCGCTGGGCTTCTTCGCAGTAGCGGCTGCGGTCGTACCGAGGACCTCCGGCGGCGCCTCGATGAAGTTCGAGTGCTGGGCATTCTGGTATTCAGCGGTGCCCTCGAACTGGTTCCGTGCTTGCGTTTCCCGATTAATCGCGGAGCGCGTCGCGCCGGTAACGACGCCCACCTTGGCGCCAGTCGCCGCTCCTTCGCTGCCGCCAACCATGCCGCCGACCACCGCTCCGCGCACGCCACCCCTGGCCGCCCCGCCGCGGCGCTGTGCCATTGCATCAGAAGCCAGGATCGCGAGTGCTAGAGCAGCTACTCCTAGAATTGCTAACCTTGCCATTGTCGTTCCTCCTTTTTCTCGGATGTTTCCCATTGCTTTCGAGTCGGGCACCAAAGCCAGGCTCACAATCATAGGTCGGTTGTCGTAACCGATCATCGTGCTCCACCTCACGCGCCGGGCGAACGCATTGTTTGACGCCCCCATGGACAAAGTGTCTGCGGGTTATCAGCCCGAAGGACATGTCTATCGTGGCGGTCGATAACATGCCACTGTCAAAAGTGCCAGATGCCAACCGGAAAAACTAACAGGCAGGAACCACTCAGGGCCCGCCCCCAATCCAACGAGGAAACTCCAGTGAAGAGGGTTGTAGCGGTC
>DASZFN010000263.1:0-1726 GCA_035939715.1 Gemmataceae bacterium
CGGCAGGTGAAGGAGTTCGTCGGCTGGCCGCAGCCTGGCTGCTTGAACTGCCTCACCTGCCGGACGAGCCGGCAGGGGTCGGAGCGAACCGGCCAGGTTCTTAGCTGCTGAACTGGTTCACCTGCCGGACAAGCCGGCAGGGGCCCAGGCTCTTGCAAAAGCGCAACTTCAAAAAGCGCCAGCGAGGGCGTCCTACTTCTGAAAATGCGCCTGGCTCGATTTGCTCGTCGTCGTAACGGGCGGGGTGCTGTCATCGTGCAGGCGCACGTCCACGCTGGCGGCGTGAGCGGTCAGGCCTTCTTTCTCGGCCAGGCGGCGCACGTCGTCCGCAACACTTTCCAGTCCCGCCTTCGTAAACGAGATCACACTCGAACGGCGCAGGAAATCGTTGGCCGTCAGACCGCTGGCGAAGCGCGCCGTGCCGCCGGTCGGTAAAACGTGCGACGGCCCGGCCACGTAATCGCCCAGGGCGACCGGCGTGTAATGTCCCAGGAAGACAGCGCCGGCATTGTCGATGCGCGGCAGAATCGCCTCCGGCGTGCGCGTGGCAATATGAAGATGCTCCGGTCCAAGCTGGTTGGCGCAGGCAATGGCTGCGCGCTCATCTTTGGCAAAAATCAGGGCACCGAAGCTCTCCAGACTTTCGCGCGCAAGATTGCTGCGCGACAGATGCGCGAGCTGCCGCTCCAGCGCCGCCGCCACCTCGTCCAGCAGCGGCTTGTGCCAGGTGATGAGAATGCTGGAGCCCGGCGCATGTTCCGCTTGCGAGATGAGATCGGCGGCAACGTAGTCCGCAGGGGCGGAATCATCGGCCAGCACCACGACCTCGGTCGGCCCGGCAAGCATGTCGATGGCGACGTGGCCGAAGACGAAGCGCTTGGCCAGCGTGACAAACAGGTTGCCCGGGCCGACGATCATATCGACCGCCGGGATGCCGTCCACGCCATAAGCGAGCGCGGCCACGGCCTGGGCGCCGCCGATGCGATACACCTCCGTGATGCCGAGCTCGTGACAGGTTGCCAGCAGGTCGCGGTTATACGCGCCGAACTTGGTCGGCGGCATGACGACGGCGATCTCCTTGACGCCGGCCGCCTGGGCCGGGCATACGGTCATGAGCAGCGTGGACGGATACGCCGCCGCGCCGCCCGGCACACAGATGCCCACGCGGCGCATCGGCCGATAGCGGAGCCGCAGCTCATGGCTGCCGGCCACGCTGAGCACCGCGTCGCCGTGCAGCAGCCCGAGCTGAAAGGAGAGGATCTTCTGGCGAACCCGGCGAATCGTACCCAGGAAATCCTTGTCTGCCTCGGCATGGGCTTCCGCAAATTCGTCGCCGCTCACGCGGATAGTTTCCGCGTCCAGCCGGGCGCGGTCGAATTTCTCGGTGTAATGCAGGACCGCCGCCAACCCGCGGCTGCGCACGTCGTTGCAAATGCGCTCGACCACGCGCACCGGCGGCAACGCTTCGCCGAACACCGCTTCCGTAAGTTCCCGGCCGCGCGGTGTCACCAGGTCGCCTTGCGGGCTGAGTTGCGCACGGAGCTCAGCGAGACCTGCATCCGTCGCTGCGCAGTCGATCCGTCGTATCTTCAACTTTGCCATGACAATCCCTCGCACTCCAATCCGGGACTGACCTCTGTTCCGGCGTCGGGCGCTACGCCAAAGTCTCGGATGCAACTATACGGGCGGGGGTCTTTGATTGCAAGAAAATGAAGAGAGTGAACAA
>DASZFN010000264.1:0-5812 GCA_035939715.1 Gemmataceae bacterium
TCTGAACGGTGGTCGCGTCCCAGAGCCTAATGGTCTTGTCCCAACCGCCAGATGCAAGAATTCTTCCATCGGGACTGAAGGCGACCGAGGCGATGAAGGCCGTGTGCCCTTTCAAAGTGGCGAGATTCCTACGCTTAGCGACATCCCATAGTCTTATCGTTTCATCTTGGCCCCCTGACGCAAGCATCTTCCCGTCCGGTGTAAACGCCAGGCTTGCGATACACCTCTCATGCCCTCTAAGAACGGCAATTTCGTCGCGCATTGCTGCGCGCCATAGTCTAATGGTCCCGTCGCCGCCTCCTGAGGCTAGAATCTTCCCGTCCGGACTAAATGCCAGCGTGTTGACTTCTTCGGGATGATGTAGCGTGGCAACGCTCCGCCGCGTAGGAATGTCCCAAAGCTTGATTGCCTGCATTTTCTCGCCGGAAGCCAAGGTCTTACCGTCTGGACTAAAGGCGACCGACCGGACCTCCTCAGTATGACCGCGAAAGGTAACAATGCTTTCCAGGGTGGCCACTTCCTCAATACGACCGCGAAAGGTCACAATTCTCTGCGGGGTGGCCACTTCCCAAAGCTTAATGGTGCCGTCCATGGCTCCCGAGGCTAGGGTCTTGCCGTCGGGGCTAAAAGCGAGCGTTAAGAAATATGGGAAGGAAGAAGTCCCGGCTGGTCCTTGGCGGAATGGATGGCTAAGACGGTCTCGACTTATCGCCTTGCCGTCGGCTTGACCGATGTCCGTCCCCTTGGCAACATTCCAGAGTCTGATTATCCCGTCTGAACCTGCTGAGGCTAGAGTCTTACCGTCCAGGCTAAAGGCAACTGAATGAACGTCTTCGTGATGTCCCTTTAAGGTAAAGGTTTCCTTGCCGGTCTGTGCAGCGGCTTTTTGGCCGACAAAAAGAGTCGCGACCATAAGCCAGCCAACGAGGTGCCGACATTGCTTCGGTTGCATGGCTTCCCCTGAAATGCGGGCGAGTGTATTGGTGGAGCGGTCAGCCACCACGATAGTAGCAGAGATGGGCGAGGCAATCAAAGGTGGCGCTGGCCGCTCGTGGCATTATACTCAGCAAGACCCGAGGTTCGCGATTGCGCTAAGCCAGCCGGTTAACTTCACCTCCCCGCGCAGCCGGCGGTAGAATCAGGGCATGAGCTGCTTGCTGAAACGCTGGTGGTTCTGGGGCGCGACGGGGTTCATGCTGATCACCGTCTGCGCGGGCTATCTGTTCATTCCCGTCCCATCGAGGATCACTCAGGCGGATTGCGACAAATTAGAGCTGGGGTGGACCCTGGAACAGGTGATAGAAGCCGTGGGAGAAAAACACCTGTTCCTCGACCTTGGCTGGGAGGTGTACTTCGCTGACGATGATAACAACATCATCGTTACGAAGTTTCGGTATACTCAAGACGGAAGCCGTTTGCTCAGGAATCGTTATTTCGAGCCGACGCAGTTCTCATTCCTTGAACGCACCAAACGCCGCTTCGATCGCCGCCTCCGAGCGCTCCGGCCGTGAACCCCACAGAACTCTCCTTTCTTCAGATAGATGAAAGATCGAGTCTTCAGGCCTCGCGCGTGTAACGCCGCGACAGTTCGAGCAAAGGCCCCTCGTCCCCGTCATCGGCGGCCCGGATGGCCGCCAGGTAGCGGCCGCGTTCGACGCTCTCGCCGCCGATCGCTGCTTCGGGCCACTCCGTCACCGCGTGATTGTGCCGCTTGAGCCAGATGTTGGCCAGCATGCGCGACCAGCGGCCGTTGCCATTCTCGAACGGATGAATCTGCACAGCTCGGTGGTGCAGCCGGACCGATTGCTCGACGAGACCGACTCCGTGCCCCGCCCACGTGGGCAAATCCCCCACGAGCGTATACAGGGTCGCCTCAACGCGCTGCCAGGGAAGACCGAGGTTGAGATCGTGCGTGCGGATTTGCCCGGCCCAGTCCCAAACGTCACCGAACATTTCCCGGTGCAGGCGGAGCGCCCAGGCATAGTCGAACGGCGCCTTGCGCGGCGTGGGCCGCCTGGCCAGGTATTTGATCGTGACCTTGAGGATGTTCTTCGCCTCGGCCTTGTTGACCGCCGCGCGCGTTCCCGGGCGGCGCAACCGAGGCTTGAGATGAGAGATGTCGAGCGGCGTCTCGCCGGGGCGCGTTATCCAGTCGGTCATTACAAGGACCACAGCTTGTATTTCGACGCGAGCAGCTGGTGCGTGGTCTGCTCCGTCATTTCTTCCAGCGTGTCCCGATCGAGGGCCTGACCTTCGAGACCCGATGTGCCTTGCACCATGCCCACCAACCGCTTGGCTGTCGCCCGCGCCTGCCGCTTGCGCACCTCCCGCGCCTTGACCTTCTGTGCGCTCAGAACAACCTCGAGCGCTTGAGCGACGGCCAGCACCTTGTCAAAGTGCGCCGAAGCCTCACCATGAAGAATGCGATGGAGGGTTTGCATCGGCACCCCGGCCTTGGCCGCCAACACGGCCAATGGCATGCCTAGCTGTTCGCGCCGTTGTCTGAGCTGTTCCAGAAATTCTGTTGCGACCATGCTTCACCTCTTTCTACATCACTATTCTATATCATATTCGGTAGATAAAACAAGAAATCTTTACCAAATATGGTATAAGTCTCCCCCCCCGCAACCAAACGGAATCTTGACACCGAAATACTGGGCCCTGAAGGCGCGTGTGAGGTCCAAGAACCCCAGAAGTATCCCTTCGGCACTCAGTACTCTGAGTTTCCCCCTGACCCTACGTTAGCCTGGTCCACAAGGCTTCATTGCGATAACTCAGCCACTTCCGCCGCCCGGCGCCCTGCGGCGGTGCGGCGGCTTCCGAACCCGCTTCGGCAGCCCCGAACGCAGGCCGCCGGCATTAACCAGATAGCGGTCATCCAGCCGCAGAATCAGGTAACGAAGGGCGTCCAGGGCATGGTCATTGCCGTCCACCGGTTTGCTGCGGTCGGCCACATTATCCGAGGGGCTGGGATAACGGTAGAGCTGGGCTTCGGCGACGAGATTCGGGCACGCCGAGCGGACGACCTTCAAGCGGCCGGTGCGCAGCCGGGTCGCTACCGCCTGGATGCCGACGTCGCGGGAGTTGTCCGCCACGCGCACCTTGAAGCCCGCCACCAGCAGCTCCTTGCGCTCGCGGGCGCCGGCCGGATCGGCGTACCAGAGCACGTCGCGCGGCAACACGGCGGCGATGTCTTTCAAAAGTGCGTTGCGGACGTAATGCTCCCCGGTAATCCAGAGCACGTCGTTGGCGTCGCGGAAGCCCCACAGCGCCGCAAACGGATCGCGCACGCCGAAATCGATGCCGCCGTAGCCTGCCAGGCCGGCCGGCGGCGCAGCGTCCACCAGGCACTGCTCGAATTCCGGATAGACAAGTCCTTGCAGCGTTTCGAAACTGCACTCATACTCCTGGCGGTAGAACGCCTCGCCCAGGGCCCGCCGTTCGGCCTTGAGATAGGCGCGGGAAATGCGCGGCACGTGGGCAGCCCGCACCTCGAAGCGCTTCCAGTCTGCCTCGCGATCGTGCCAGGCTTCATAGAAGAAGCCACGTTTGCCGAACGGCGTGGACAGGCAGATCAGCCGTCCCCTGGACACGGCAAGCATGGGCCGAACCGCCCGGTACAGGTCATCCGACACCATGGCCGCCTCGTCGAGAATGAGCAGGGTCACACCCGAGAACCCGCGCACCGTGTCGTCCTTGCCGGGCAGCGACTCGATGCGGCTGCCGTTTTCCAATTCCAGCCGCTCCATGTTGTCGTTGCCGACCCGCGGCACGGGGCGGTCGAAGGCCTTGTAGAAATCGAGGACCTTGCGAAAGAGTTCATTCGATTGCCGCTGCGTCGGGGACAGGAGCAGGATGGTGCTGCCGGGCTGAAACATCGCCGTGTGCAGCGCCAGCGCGGCCACCACGGTAGATTTGCCCGCCTGCCGGCAACAATTGAGGAGCACGCGCGGCTCCTGGCCGCGCAGCAGGTTGCGCTGCCACGCATCAATCTTCCAATCCCGCAGCGTAAAGAGCAGCGACGGATCGAACGCCAGAGCCGCCAGTTGACGAGGGGCAAGCTGCATGGATGCATCTCCTGGTTGCGGGCGAATAGAGCGAGGGCAAGCAGGAGATGCGAGATCGTGGAAGAGGAATATGGAGATCTGTAATAAGGCCACGCGATTTTTGCAGCATTTGCGTCTAAGACGGCCAAGGCGATGCCCAAGTCGGCCAGCGGTGGCCGTCTTGGACGTGCACTTTCAAGTAATTGAAGATACTGGGTTTACAGAGACCGGCTGCATCAATTCCGCCCAAGAAGGCCAAGACGGCCGACCCCTTCCCCCTTCGAATTGCTAGACGCCGCCTCCTCACCGAAAGGAATGCTCGGGCGACGGAAAATTTCCCGCGCGCACTTCCTCACAATACCGTTCCACCGCCTGGACAATGTCTCGTCCGAGATCGGCGTACTGTTTGACAAAGCGCGGCTTCAAATCGTCGAAAAGACCAAGCATGTCGTAACTGACCAGGATTTGCCCGTCGCAGCCGACACCGGCGCCGATGCCGATGGTCGGGATCTTCAGTGCCGCGGTAATTTTCTGCGCCACTTCGGCAGGTACGCATTCCACCACCACGGCAAAAGCACCGGCCTTCTCCGTGGCCAGGGCGTCCTCCATGAGCTTCTCCTCATCGCGCTGAACACGAAACCCGCCCAGCCGATGGACCGACTGCGGCGTGAGGCCGATGTGGCCCATGACGGGGATGTCGGCGCTGGCAATCGCCTCAATCTTGTCGGCACTGCGCACACCGCCCTCGAGTTTCACGGCGCGGGCGCCGCCTTCCTTGAGCAACCGGCCCGCATTTTCCAGGGCTTGCTGCGGGCTGATCTGAAAGCTCATGAAGGGCATGTCGGCGACCAGCAAGCTGCGGCGCACGCCTCGGGCGACGCAACGGGTGTGGTAGAGAACCTCGTCCAGAGTCACGCTGATGGAATGTTCGTGACCCTGCACCACCATGCCGAGCGAGTCGCCAACCAGGATGGCGTCCACGCCGGCCACATCGAGCAGGCGGGCCATGGTGTAATCGTAAGCCGTGAGCATCGTCAGGCGGACGCCGCGCGACTTGGCGGCCTGGAACTCCGGCACCGTGACGGGTTGATTCTCGTTCCCGGTTGAAGTCGCCGTGCCGCTGGGTTGAGTCTTCGCCGACTTGGTTGTGCTTGCCATAAGCTAAGTCCTTGTCCGATTGATAGCCCCCTCACCGCTGCCATTATAGCGTTGGCTTTGCAACGGAGCAGCGCGGAGATTGGTTCCTTATTGGGCCAGGAAGCCGAGGAATCGCTGGTACGCCTCGTGCCAGCGGTCCGGGCTTTGCGGCGTAAATGTCCGCAGCTCAAAGGACTGGCGCACGACTTCGCGCGCATCGGCCAGCGAGCCGAGCAAGCGTAAGCCGACGGCTTGCAGCAGCACATTGCCGATGGCCGTCGCCTCGACCGGCCCGGCCAGCACCACCCGGTTGCAGGCGTCGGCGGCAAGCTGGCACAATAAGCTGTTCTGGCTGCCGCCGCCGACGATATGGATCACGTCGAGCCGCTGGCCAAGCAATTCCTCCAGCCGTTCCAGCACCCAGCGATAGCGGAGGGCGAGGCTTTCCAGGGCGCAGCGAATTATGGCGCCCGCCTCTACCGGTGCCGGCTGTCCCGTTTTGCGGCAGAATTCCGCAATGGCTGCCGGCATGCTGGCAGGTAGGATAAACGAAGCCTTATCGGGATCGATCAGGCTCACAAAGGGTGGGGCCGTTTCCGCTAATCGGGCCAGTTCGTCGTAACTATAGG
>DASZFN010000265.1:0-4469 GCA_035939715.1 Gemmataceae bacterium
GCGACCCCTGCCGGCTTGTCCGGCAGGTGAGGCAGTTCGAGCAGCAGGCTGCAGCCAGCCGACGAACTTCTTCACCCGCCGGACAAGCCGGCAGGGGTCGACGATAAGAACAGCCCCTGCTAGCCCCCGAACTGATTCACCTGCCGGACGAGCCGGCAGGGGTCCCGGCGAGACCAAAGCCATAGAGAAAAAGCGCAACTTCAAACTGCGCTGCTGGCTGCGGATGTTTTATGCTCACTTCTTTTTCCGCTGCGTGCAGAAAACCTGGGTGTAATAAAGTCGATTCTGATTATCGCGGGCAATGCCGACACCGATCTCCTTGTACTCCTTCGTCAGGATGTTCTTCTTGTGCGGCTCGGAATCCATCCAGACCTGAAACACTTGCTCGAGCGACCAGCCGTTGCCCGCCGCGATGTTTTCCCCGACGAATGAAGAGCGGTAGCCCGCCGCCTTGACGCGGTCGGACGGATTCTTGTCGTCGAGCACGTGCTCCATCTTTTGCTGCCTGGCCATGTTCGCCGAGTGGGCCCGCGCCGCCTTGCAAAGCGCCTCGTTGGGCTTCAGCGCCGGCAGCTTCTTGTCAGCGCGGGCTTTGTTGGTCAGGTCCACGATGGCCTGCTCATCCTCGGATAGCTTGAAGTCCGACTTATCTTTGGCGTCCGCCAGACAGAAGCCACCCAGGCACACGCAAACTACGGATGCAAGAGGGTACATTCGCAAGGTTGACAGCAGCATGAAAGAGTTCTCCCAGAGCACCAACTTGAGCCTTAACCATCTTAACCCGCATTGACCGCAAGCCGCCATCCTGGCAGAATTTTCGCCGATGGAGCGTCTGTCGGACCATGGAAGGAATTCGATGCGACCCGTGCCGGACTCACATCCTCTTGCTGATGCGCCGTTCTACTGCCGCCCGCCTGCCTGGATTTCAGGCTGGTTGACTATCCTTTGGTCACAAGTGCTCTTCCCGGGCAGAAGCCCGGCCGCGGAGCCGGTTCGGCTTTCGTCCCTTGGATTACTCATCCTTGTGCCAGGAGTCTTGCTTTACGCCTGCATGTCCTTTCATCTCTTTGAGCCCGATGAAGGCCGTTACGCAGAGATCCCGCGCGAAATGATGGTGCGCGGCGAATGGATCGTTCCCTACCTGGACGGCGAGCCGTACCTGGATAAACCGCCGCTGCTCTATTGGCTTGTCGGTATCAGCTACCGAATCTTCGGTGTTCACGCCTGGTCGGCGCGCCTGGTTCCGGCGTTGGCCATTCACGCATGCATCCTGGTCGTCTACTTGATGGGCCGGCGCCTGTTTGGAGAGCGGGCGGCTTTCCTGGGTGCGGTGCTGCTTGCCCTGGCTCCAGGCTTCATCACCATTGGCCGGCTGCTGGTGCTGGATGGCTTGCTGGCGCTATGGGTGACCCTGTCCCTGTTCGCCGCCTTTGCAGCAGTGCGGGGAAACCGGCTGGCCTGGCCCTGGTGGCTGCTCTCCGCACTGGCATGCGGCCTTGGCATCCTGACGAAGGGACCAGTTGCGATCGTTCTGCTGGCGCCGCCCCTCTGGGCATACAGGGCTCTTCAGCCAAATAAATGTCCGGTCCGATGGCCGGCGTATGTGAGCTTCGTTGCCGTGACGCTCGCGGTGGCGGCGCCCTGGTATGCCGCCATCTGTGTTCGTCTGCCGGCTTTCGCCTACCACTTCCTCTGGGAGCACAATATTGTGCGCTTCCTGGCGCCGTTCGATCACTTGCGGCCAATCTGGTATTATGGGCCGATCTTGCTCATGGGCTTGCTGCCCGCGACCTTGCTGCTCGTTCCTTTTTGCCGGTTCCTGCTTGCCACAGACCCGACCAGTTCCGAACGACGCCCTGCGGAGCTGGGGTTTACCTTGCTCGCCGGCTGCTGGTGCGTCGCGTTCTTTTCGCTATCGGGCTGCAAGTTGCCGACCTATATCATGCCGGCGTTTCCGCCCTTCTGCCTGGCTTCCGGTTTTTTCCTGACGCGCAGCCGCTGGCAGCGGAGCCCTGTCCTCGGGGTTTTGGGCACTGTCGGCTTCACCGTGATTTGTCTTGGACACAACCTCTTGCTTCCCTGGTACGCCGCGTATCGAGCACCGGCCGGCCATCTCGCCGAGCTGCGTAATTATTGCGGCGATCCCGCGATGCCGGTCATTTGCTATCCACGGAGCTGCGATTCCGTCGCCTTTTACGTGGGCCGCGATGACCTGAAAATCTATCGCAGCAAGGAGACGAACGCGCTCCTTTACTTCCTGCAGAAACAGGAGCAGCCGGCGGCCGTGCTGCTGTTCACACACCGGCATTCACTCGAAGCTTTCAAACACGCCCTGACTCCGGACCTGGAAATCGTGGAGCAAAGACATTTTGGCTTGCAGGAACTGCAGGGCCTTCCCAAAGCATTGGCCGAAAAAATGACCGTGCTCATGGGCGAGACCTCCCTGGGCCTCTGTGATCTGGCCGTCGTGCAACGCAAAATGCCCGAATCAAGCTCCCGCGCGCGAATAAGCTGGAGATAGTCCCGCCTTCTCCGCTATACTGAGAGCCTGTCCTTCCGACTCCCGCCTGATTTGATTTTCCCGGAGAATTCTGCAGCCATGAAGCATTGCCGGTTTCCCCTTGCGCTGGGGCTTGCTCTGACGTTTGTCCTTTCCGCCAAGGCCCAGCTGCCACCGGACAAGGCGGAAGCCACTTTCAAAGTCGCCGACGGTTTGGAATTCAAACTCTGGGCGTCGGAGCCGCTCTTCGTCAACCCCACGTGCATGGACATCGACCACAAGGGTCGTGTCTGGGTGTGCGAATCCGTCAACTACCGCGACACGCTGCACCATCGACCCTTACGGCGTCCCGCGGGAGATCGCATCGTCATCCTCGAAGACACGAAGGGGCTGGGCAAAGCCGACAAGGCGACGACTTTTTATCAAGCGCCGGAGCTGCTGGCGCCGCTCGGCCTCGCCGTCGCCAAGGACCCGGTCGGACCCGGTTACAAGGTCTACGTTTGCCAATCGCCGAACATCCTTCTTTTCGAGGACAAGGACGGCGACGGCAAGGCGGACGGCCCGCCGAAGAAACTGCTGACCGGCTTCCGCGGCATCGACCACGACCACGGCGTGCACGGCATCCTGATCGGTCCGGACGGCAAGCTCTATTTCAGCGTCGGCGACCAGGGCGTGGAGAATCTGCAGAGCTCCGACGGCAAAGGCCGCAAGTGGACCACCAACCACACCGATTGCCAGGCCGGCACCATCTGGCGCTGCGATTTCGACGGCAAGAATCTGGAGCTGATTGCCCACAACTTCCGCAACGAGTATGAGCCGTGCGTGGACAGTTTTGGCACGATTTTCGTCTCCGACAACGATGACGACGGCAACCAGCAGACTCGTATCTGCTACGTCATGCCCGGCGGCAACTACGGCTACTGGCCGCGCGGGCCAGGCCAGAGCCACTGGCATGAAGAGCAGCCGGGCGTGCTGCCGAAGATTCTGCGGACGTATTTCGGTTCGCCGACGGGGATGTGTGTTTATGAGGGAAGCCTACTGCCCAAGAAGTACTGGGGCCAACTTTTACACACGGATGCGGGACCACGACACGTACGCTGTTATCATCTGAAACCGCATGGAGCGGGCTACGACGTTGACCGTGAAGACATGGTAACCAGCACGGACACCTGGTTTCGGCCAAGCGATATTTGCGTTGCGCCGGACGGAAGCGTCTTTGTGGCGGACTGGTACGACCCCGGAGTAGGTGGGCATGGCATGGGGGATATCACGCGCGGGCGGATTTACCGTCTCGCGCCTAAAGGGACAATGCCCGCCATGCCTAACGTAGACCTGGAAAGTGCCCCGGGCATTACCACAGCGCTAGCATCGCCAGCGCTTTCGGTTCGCTTCATGGCCATGGCCAAGCTAAGTGCGATGGATCGAAAGGAAGCATTCGAGATCCTTTTCAAGGCAGGATTTCAGCACGAAAACCTTTGGCTGCGCGCGCGAGCTATGTGGCAAATGGTCCGCCTTGGCATGGAAGCAGTTCCTGCTACTGAAGCATTGCGGGACAAGGATGAACGATTCCGTGTCCTGTCACGCCGGCTCTTTGCAAGACCTGCCGATCCGGTCGTCCGAAATCTGGATGCCTTAGAACTTTTTCTACAAGACAAGTCTTGCGCTGTCTTGCGGGAGTCCCTTCTGGCCTTGCGCGACAAGGGCCCAGTGGGGGTTGCTGGGCCGATTTTCGAATTGGCGAAAAGATATGATGGCAAAGATCGCTTCTACCTTGAGGCTATCGGCATCGCCGTTGGCAGCGACCCAAAACGGCGCGAAATCATTCTCGCCGACTTCGACAAAGAGTTCCCAGAATGGAATCAAAAGGTGGCCAACCTGATTTGGGAATTGCGGCCACCCAAAACGATGGCCCGTTTGCAGAAGCACCTGGAAGACGCTGCAACTCCTTCCGAGCAGCGCAGCCAAATCG
>DASZFN010000266.1:0-4321 GCA_035939715.1 Gemmataceae bacterium
TCGCTGCCAATGCACTGGAAGAGCGCCTCAAGGCCGCGGATCTCGGCGGTCTCAAACAGCTCAAACAAGCTTCCGGCCAGGATGAAGAGATGGCTCAGGAAGAGGCCCAGGAAATGATGGGCGTCTACGATGCCAATGCACCCAAAAGGGGTGAGCCTTTGTTTTTTATGTCAGCAAGATTCCGGAAGAAGAGCAGGAGAAGGCCCGCGCCCATGCTTACAAGAAGGCCAAGCAAGAGGCCACGAAGTTGGCCCAGGCTGCGGGCGTGGAGCTTGGTGCTCTGCATTCGCTAACCGACAATGCATCCGCGGCGGGGGCATTCGAGGCAGACGCCATGATGCGGATGAATTCCATGCGCATGTATACCGAGCAGATGCAGGAAGAGGAGGGCAATGAGGAATCTCGACCCGGAGAAGCTTTTGGCCTGAAGCCGAAAAAAGTCGTTTATCGCATCGTCGTGTCGGCTTCCTTCCAGCTCAAGAAACCGGCGCAGAAGTAATGGGATGTTGGCCCCCCTTAACGGGCGGCCTGGGAGTGCCCCAGCCGGCTGAGAGCGGTCCTGGCTTCCCGGGTGATTTGGAATTCCGGCGTTCCGGTGGCGACAAGTTCCAGAACCTTCCTGGCGTCCACACCGCCGATGTGTTCGAGGGCCTCGACGGCCCGCAACATTTGCAGCTTACGGGCAGAAGAACGCTGCTGCGAATTCGCTTTCAAGATCTGTTCCAGGCTGCGGCGGGCCTCACTGGACGGATGAGCGGTAAGTGCGCGACGCAGCGCGGGCTCGGCCAGTTCTACTTGCAGCGCCAGTTCCTCAACGGCCTCCTGACGATCTCGGAAGAGGCTGCTGTCCAGGGCGTAAATGAACTGGTCGAGTCGCTGCGCCTCATACAGGAATACGGGCCGCAGCCGATCCCGCAGTAAGCCTACGGCTTGCCCCGGGTTGTGAACGAGCGTGAGGAGCGCGTGATAGGCTCGTTCGGCATCCGCGTCCGCCAGCTGGCGCCAGGCGCTGGCGAGTTCATGTCCCTGTAAGCCAATCTTGATCGGTTGAGCGCTGGGCGGCTTCAAGACGTCCCAGATGACCGCGGTGCCATCGCGGCTACCGGAGACCAGCTTCCTGCCGTCTAGGGAGAAGGCGACTGAGGAGACAGCATATTCGTGTCCTTCCAGTCGAGCGCGTTCTTCTCCTGTCGCCGCCTCCCATAGATGGACCAATGGGTCGCCAACATCCCGACCTGCGCTGCCTGAAGCGATCATTTTTCCATCCGGCGAAAGGGCAACGCAAGAGATGCGTAGCTCCGGCTGCTCGCCAAAGAAACGCTGTTGCTTCCATGCGCCGGCCCGCCAAAGGCGAATGTGGCTGCCCCAGCCGACCAAGGTCTGGCCGTCACCGCTAAAAGCCAGGTGTACGAAGGGGTCGCTGGTTGGACCGCGAAAGTGACGAAGCTCACGTAGTGTGGCCAAATCCCAGATGCGAATGAGGCCATAGAGGTGGCCGCTGGCCAGAGTTCTGCCGTCAGGCGCGAAGGCGACATGAGAAAAATCCGGCGGCGGCACCGGCAGAGCATCGATTTCCGGGCAGCGCACGGTCGGCCCGCTTAGCTGGCGGACGGGTTTGCCCGTGACTGTGTTCCAGAGATAGACCTCACCGGTGTGGTAACCGCCGGCAGCCACCATCTTGCCGTCGGGAGAGAACGCCAAGGAAGAAGTGCCGCGCGGCAAGCCATCCAGCAGGTGCAACTCCCGACCCGTGGCTGCATCCCAAAGATGGACGTTGGCATCGTAAACGCCGCCTGAAGCCAGGAGCCGGCCATCCGGCGAAAAGATCAGTCCCGTAATATTGCCTTCCGGGGCGCTCCACCGGCGGAGTTCCTTGCCGCTGCCTGCGTCCCAGATTTGAATGGTTTTTTCGTACCCGCCGGAGGCGAGCCACTTACCATCGGGAGAATACGCCACGGACAGGAACGGATTGGAACCTCCCAGGAGGCGCAGCAGTGCGCCGCGCGGCAGCGCCGGACTTGCGTGCCGGGGTCCATCGGCTGTTTTGCTTGGCGTTGCCCCGCTCTTTAAAGTTGACGATTGCCCCCAGGCTCTGAAAGTCGGCAAGCCGGCCATGCACAAAATGAGCAACCAGCGCAGGGAGTAGGAGAACATCAATGGGTCCGCAGAATCCCGATCTTGATCAATGTTCTTGCAACTTAACCCGAAGATTGGCTGTGGTCCAGTGAATAATGCCGGCCCGGTACCGCCGGGATCATCTTCTTCGACCGCGGCGTTTTTTCACCTGCGGCGCCGCGGTTGGCTGGCCCTTTAGCTGGGCAATGCGGTCGCGCAGTTGGGCCGCGCGCTCGAATTCCAGATTGGCGGCCGTGGCCAGCATCTCGGCATGGAGTTCCTCAAGATATTCCTCAGTCACGTAATTATCAGGCGGGTTGCCGATTACTTCCTGAACCATTTTGTGCGCGGCGATTTCCTCTTCAATGCCGGCGCCGATGGCCGTGCGCACGGTCTGGGGCGTGATGCCGTGCCTGACGTTGTATTCGAGTTGCAACGTGCGGCGGCGGAGGGTCTCGTCCATGGCGCGCTGCATGGAATCGGTTACGCGATCCGCATAGAGAATGACCTCGGCGTTGACGTTGCGCGCGGCGCGGCCGATGGTCTGGATGAGCGAGGTGCCGCTGCGCAGAAAGCCTTCCTTGTCCGCGTCGAGAATCGCCACCAGCGAGACTTCCGGCAAATCCAAGCCCTCACGCAAGAGGTTTACGCCGACGAGCACGTCAAAGGCACCTTCGCGCAGCTCACGCAGCACCTGGACGCGCTCGATGGCGTCCAGCTCCGAATGCAGCCATTTGGTGCGCAACCCGGCGTCGGCAAAATAGCCGCTCAGGTCCTCGGCGAGCCGTTTCGTGAGCGTGGTCACCAGGGTACGCTCCTGGATGGCTGCCCGTTTCTTGATCTCTTCAATCAGGTCCGGCACCTGGCCGCGCGCCGGCTTGACGTGCAGGAGCGGATCCACCAGGCCGGTCGGGCGAATGACCTGCTCCACGACCTCGCCGCCGCAGCGTTCAATTTCATACGGCGCCGGCGTGGCCGACATGAACAGGACCTGCTTGATGCGCTTTTCCCACTCGTCAAATCGCAAAGGCCGGTTGTCCAGGGCGCTGGGAAGGCGAAAACCGTGCTCCACGAGCGTCTGCTTGCGGCTATGGTCGCCGGCGAACATGCCGCGAACCTGCGGTAGCGTGGCATGGGACTCGTCCACGATCATGAGGAAATCTTCGGGAAAGAAATCAATCAGCGTGTACGGCGGCTCGCCCTGCTTGCGTTGGCTGAGCCAGCGCGAGTAGTTTTCAATCCCGGGACAGTGGCCGACTTCGAGAAGCATTTCCAGATCGAACTGCGTCCGGGCCGCCAGCCGCTGCGCTTCGAGGAGCTTGCCATGCTGACGGAACCACGCCAGCCGTTCCTGCAACTCGCCGCGAATTCCCTCCACCGAGGAACGGATGCGCTCTTCCGGAGTCACGAAGTGCTTGGCCGGATAGACATAGAGCTCCTCGAGATCGCGCAGCGTTTCTCCGCTGATCGGATTGATGATGGTAAGCGTGTCCACCTCGTCGCCGAATAGCTCGATACGCAGGCCGTATTCCTCGGACGCCGGCCACACCTCGATCACGTCGCCGCGCACCCGAAATTTGCCGCGCGTGAAGGCAACGTCATTGCGCTCATACTGAATGTCAACCAACCTGAGCAGGAGCTGATCGCGATCGACGGTCTCGCCCTTGCGCAGGTACACCATCATGCGCTTGTAATCGGCCGGCGAACCCAGCCCGTAAATGCACGACACGCTGGCGACAATGATCACATCCTCACGGCTCACCAGCGCGCTCGTGGCGGCCAGGCGGAGCCGGTCGATGTTCTCGTTAATCTGGGCGTCTTTTTCGATGTAGATATCACGCTGGGGAATGTACGCTTCCGGCTGGTAATAGTCGTAATAGCTGATGAAATAATGAACGGCGTTACGCGGAAAGAAGCCGCGGAATTCCTTGTAAAGCTGGGCGGCGAGCGTCTTGTTATGCGACAGGACCAAGGTCGGCCTGCCCATATTCGCGATCACATGCGCAGCCGTGAAGGTTTTCCCTGTACCCGTCGCACCGAGCAACGTTTGGCGTAATTGTCCGCTGCGAAATCCGGCTACCAGCTTCTCGATCGCCTGCGGTTGATCGCCCGCAGGTTCAAGCCTGCCGTCTAGTTCAAACTTTGCCACCATCAGCTTTCCCGTCCACTATCAAAGGCACGGTGCGCGAATCTGTGCCAGCCCGAA
>DASZFN010000267.1:0-2197 GCA_035939715.1 Gemmataceae bacterium
GACGAGTTGCCCGGCTCATGTTTCCGCGGTTTCTGATGATAGCACGGGACACGCCATGCTGATACAGTTACGCAAACTTCTGGAGATGATTCGGTTCAGCCATACGTTGTTTGCGTTACCCTTCGCGCTCTTAAGCGCAGCCCTGGCCTGGCAGGATCATCCTTTTCACTGGCTCGACTTGCTCGGAATTCTGCTATGCATGGTATTCGCCCGGAGTGCGGCGATGGCCTTTAACCGCCTCGCCGACCGGCATTACGACGCCGCCAATCCGCGCACTGCCCAACGCCACTTACCCTCTGGCCAATTAAGCCTCATTTCTGTGTGGATATTCACTCTTCTTTGCTCTGCCGGTTTTATCACGTCCACTCTGCTTTTCACTCTCGCTGAGAATTGGTGGCCGCTGTATCTTGCCATGCCCGTGCTAGGCTTCCTGATGGCATACTCTTTCACCAAACGCTTTACTTTTCTCTGCCATGTCTGGCTCGGCGCCTCGCTCCTGTTGGCACCCGTGGCAGCCTGGATTGCGATTCGTGGGCCGGAGCATCTTTTGACCCCGGTCGTGCTGGGGCTCGCGGTGCTCTTTTGGGTAACGGGCTTCGATATTCTTTATGCTTGCCAGGATGTGGACTTCGATCACAAGGCGCGACTGGCAAGCATGCCCGCGCGGTTCGGCGTGCCAGCCGCTTTGAGAGTGGCCCTGCTGTGCCATGTGTTGATGGTGGCCTGCCTCATTGGTCTTTACTGGGCGGCCTGGCCGAACTTGCGCATCATCTACCTTTCTGGAGTCGCGGCTGTGGCGGTTCTCCTGGCCTACGAGCATTGGCTCGTGCGCCCGGACGATCTGAGCCGAGTGAATCAGGCCTTCTTCAATGTGAACGGCGTGATCAGCGTTGGAATGCTGCTGGTGGTTTTATTGCAGCTGGCCCTCGGCATTTAGAAATATGCCGAGCCTCAAGAGCGTGAAGTCGGGGCGAGCGGATTCGAACCGCTGACCTCCTGGTCCCAAGCCAGGCGCGCTAACCAAACTGCGCTACGCCCCGCGCTGAGTTCGGAGTACCGAATGGGGTAGTACTCGCAAGAAACAGCTCCATGCAACCTTCATCGTAGCACGTTCGCTGCTTCTGAGTACTGGGTACTGGGTACTCAAGCAGCGGGTCCTCTCAATACTTCCAGCAAGCGTTCGAAATCGTCGTTCGATTCGAAACCCAAAATAACCTGCCCCCGGTCCTTGCCGCGCAGGCGAATCTCCACACGCAATGCCAGCTTGTGCCGCAGGTCGTCCTCGATGGCTTGCACATGGGCGGTCTTCTCCGGCGCCGGCTCTTTTTCCTTGCCTACCGCCGGCTCGGGTTTCTGCTCCTTCACCAGCGACTCGGTGGCGTGCACGGACAGACCACGCGCGATGATCTCCCGGCACATGGACACCTGGCGCGCCCTTTCGGTTACCGACAAAAGCGCTCGCGCATGGCTGGCGGAGATCTGACCGACACGGACGGCGGACTGGACTTCCGGTTGCAGCTCCAGCAGCCGGACCAGATTCGTGAGGGTCGAACGGTCCAGACCCAGGCGCCGGGCCAGCTCTTCGTGGGTCATCTTGAAGCGTTGCAAGTAGTCGTTGAAGCCCTGGGCCTTTTCAATCGGATTCAAATCCGTGCGCTGGATGTTCTCAACAAGGGCTGCCTCGAGAACTTGCTGATCGTTAAAGTCCACGACCCGCACGGGCACCTCGTTGAACCCGGCTGATTGGGCCGCGCGTAGGCGGCGCTCGCCGGCAATCAACTGATAACGTTCGCCGATCTGGCGCACCACGAGCGGTTGCAAGATACCCACGGTGCGAATGCTCTCGGACAGGGCCGAGAGATCTTCGTCGTCGAAGGTTTTTCTGGGCTGGTACGGATTGCAGTCAATCTGATCCACCGCCACCCGTGCCGACTCGCCAGCCACGGCGGTGCCGCCATGGCCATTGTCATTCCCCGACAGCAAAGCATCCAAGCCACGGCCAAGACGGCGCTTTTCCATGAGTCCCTGCCTCCTTACAGCTGGGGATAGTTCCCGAAGTCTTTCGGGGTTGGCGGCATTCTAGCACCGGCCGCCGGCATGGAACAAGGGTGCTTTGGCGACGTTCCGCGCGGAACATTCCCTAGAACGGGCGCTTGCGGCTTAGCCGTTTTCCGGCTCAGGGCAGTTCCAGCTGCGC
>DASZFN010000268.1:0-3851 GCA_035939715.1 Gemmataceae bacterium
ATGTTCACGCGCGCGCCAAGCGTGATCCGCGCCAGGTCGCCGCGCACCACGCTGGCAAACCAGATGTTGACTCCGGAGGAAAGGATCACGTCTCCGGTGACCACGGCGCCGGGGGCGACATAGTAGCTCTGGATTGTCTGCATGTCGGATATCCCTTGCTACAGACGGCTAAGCCATTGAGAACGGGCCGCCGTGACCATTGTATGACAGCCACGCGGCCGATAGAACACCCTTCTGTTTTCGCGGCCCGCGCAGATGTCCGAATATAACGATTTTACGGATAGGTGGCGGTTTTTGTCTCGCATGAAAGGCACTATGACCAGGGGCAGGCCGAAAAAACTGCGCCGCGAGACGGCGGCGCTCTTCTTTCCATTCGATCTGTTCGGCAGCGGCGGGACCGCCCGCGGGGCTGAACTGCTCGCCGACGCTTTTCGCGAGATGCTTGGTGACAACAAACGCGAACGCAAGGCAACGCGGGCACGCGCGTACACCGACTGCGTGCGCGTTGAAGAATTCAGCTTCAAGACTCCTGCCGATTACCAAACCTGGCACGCGGACGCCCGGGATGCCGTCCGCCGCGCCTTGCAAAAGAAGGAGTTCCTCTTCTGGATAACCGGCAACCATTTGGGCGTCTTGCCTGTCTATGAAGAGCTCGGTCCGGACACCCTGGTCCTGCAGTTGGACGCCCACCTGGACATCTATCATCTCTCGGATTGTACCGAGGAACTTTGCCACGGCAATTTCCTGCTGCACGCCGGCGAACCTTTGCCGGCCATTACCAACTTGGGCAGCCGTGAACTGCTTCTGCCGCCCCAGCATATTGCCAAATATTATCGCCAGGTCTTCGCTGCCGAAGAACTGGCCGTGGAACCGGACGCTGTCCTACGGGAAATCCGGCAAGCCTGCGCGGCGGCGAAGTCCGTCTTCCTGGATATTGATTGCGATGTCTTCGACCCGGCCTTCTTCCCGGCCGTGACCAATCCGCTCCCCTTTGGCATTGACCCGCGCATGCTGTTGCGTCTTGTGGATGCGGCCTGGTCCGAAAATGTCGTCGGCCTGGCCCTTTCTGAATTCGATCCTGCCCGGGACATAAACGATCGAAGCCTGGCAACTTTGCTCTGGCTGCTGGAGTTTGTGCTGTTGAAGCGCCACGAAGGGACGCCGAAGTCCGAGTAAGTCGCGGCATCCTGAACGGAATGAATTCCGTTCTACGAAACGCGCAAACCTCCGGCTATTCTCATGGGTCATCTGACCCGTCCGAACTTCTGCGCGACAGCAACAAAGGCTTCCAAAAATCACTTGCAACCGCCGTCCTGCCTTTTCGCTGTGACCTATACTCCGATAGGAACACTCTGGGCTCCTTCCTGGACCTCGCGGGAGACCTCCTCGTGGATTCACCTGCTACTTCGGATACCGATACGCTGTCCGTTCGCAACGAAGAATTGGCCAAAGCTCCCGCGGCAGCTCCGCCGGTTGAAGCGGAGGCCGCCGAGCCGGCATGTCCGCGGTGCGGCGCCAAATTGATCGACCCGCAAGGGTTGGGTTGGTGCTCCAAGTGCGGCTATTGCCGAACGCTTGCCGAGGAAGCCCCTGTGGCCATGGTCTCGGAAACGGCCGTCACGCAGCAACCTTCGCCCCTGGGCGTCCTCGAATTCTGGGACATGATGGTGCGGCTGCCCCACTGGCTCAAGGTGCTCCTGTGCGGCATGGGCGTGGTCGCCGTGCTCTCCCTGTTTGCCCGCCTCCTCTTCCTGGACGGCACGCTGGTTCGTGCCCTGTGCTGCACGCTGGAGCTGATGTTCAGCCTGGTCGGCCTGGTCCTGGCTCAGGCCTGGGCTCTGGCGCGCATCGCGCCGGAGGAGGACTCCCTGGGTCCCAAGGATATTTTCTTTGCCACCAAACTCTGGAAACTTACCTTCCATCGGCTGCCCGACACGCACAAGCAGGTCTGGCTTGGCGGCTGGAGCGTGACGGCCGGGCTCTGCTCGGTGTTCCTGGTCGGCGGCTTCTCCTACTGGGCGCAGTTCTACCAGCCCCAGAAGATTGCCTCCAAGGAGCTGCTTGGCGCCGTGCGCGACGCAGAAAACGGCAACGACAAGTCGCTTACCGAAGCCGTCGAAGACTTCGCCGACAAGCAGGACCTGACGAAGAAGAAAGATGATCAGCTGAAGGATGACGATGGGCCGGACAATCGGCCCAAGGTCCAGTGCGTGGTCATCGGCTACATGGTTAGCAACAAGCAGCTGTCGGGCCTGGTGCTGGGCATGCTGGACAATGAGCGGTTGAGCTATGCCGGCACGGTCGAGAAGGGACTCAGCGAGGAGCAGAGCAAGGATATTCTGCAAAAGCTCGCCACGGCGGTCCGCCCCACGCCGCTCATCAAGGGACTCAACCTGTCCGCCATTTGGGTCAAGCCGGAGCTCTTCTGCGAGGTGCATCACTCGGGCACCGACAAGGACGGCAAGCTGATCAAGCCGAGGTTTGCCGCCCTGCTGACCAAAGATTATTAACCGCCCAGCGAACTGCGCGTCGGGACGGCCGGATATCCGGCCGTCCTTTTTCATTTCACCTCAACGTTTGCGCGCCAAAGGCACATTCCACTTCTTCGCAATTCGTTTAGCCAACGTTCAAACGGCAGAACCTCATTACCAGGCTCGCGCTTGACCGCCGATACCGGTGTGGTAACCTACTTGATGTTCGTTGCAGAAGGCTTTGCAGGATTCCATGGCCGATCACCATTCACAGACATTGCCTACGCCCACCGCGGAACAACGTCGCGTTGCCGCCGGGCAATTTGAGCGCGCCAACCAGGTGCTGGCGACCGGCAACTATGATTACGCGATCCAGCTGCTCATCACCTGCTGCAAACTTGATCCGAGCAATTTGATCTACCGGCAAACGCTGCGCAAGACCGAAAAGAAAAAGTTCAACAATAACTTGCGCGGCAGCCGCCTGGCCTTTGTCACGACCTCGGCAGCGAAAACCAAGCTGAAGGCCTGCCGGGCGTCACGCGACCACCTCAAGGTGCTTGAGCACGGTGAGGAGGTGCTGGCCCGGAACCCCTGGGACATCGGCACACAAAAGGACATGGCCGAAGCCGCTGAAGCGCTTGGGCTGCTCGACCTCGCCGTCTGGACGCTGGAGCACGCCCGGCAAAAAAATCCCAAGGACGCCACCGTCAACCGCATGCTGGCCCGGCTCTACGAAAAGCGCGGCAACTTCAGCCAGGCCATCGGCCTGTGGGAATTGGTGCGCAAGGAGGATCCCAAGGACGTCGAGGCGCAGCACAAGTCGAAGGACCTGGCTGCCAGCGACACCATCGCGCGTGGCAACTATGAGGCCGTGGTCGCCAAGGCCGCCGCCGATGTCGATACGGGCGAGCACAAAGTCGCCGAGCCGGCCAAGGACACGGCGACAACCACGCCGGTGTCCCTCCCCGACCAGCGGCTGGCTCGGGAAGCCGCCGCCTTGCGCACGCGCATCGAGGCCGATGCCACCAATCCGGCTTCTTATTTGCAACTGGCCGGCGTCTATCGCCGCGCCGGGCAAATTGAACCTGCGCGCGAAGTCTTGCAGCAAGCCCTCGGTCCCACCAGTAATTATTTTGAAGTCGCCATCGAGCTGGCCGATCTGGATATCGAGCCGTTCCGGCGCAACCTTATCCTGACCGAGGACAAGCTGCGGAACGCGCCGCAGGATGAGGAGCTGCGCAAGATACGCATTCGCCTCCTGAAGGAAATCAATACGCGCGAGCTGGACCTGTACCGGCAAAAGTCGGAGCGCTTTCCCACGGAGATGAGCCACCGCCTGGAGTTGGGCGTGCGCTTGCTGCGCGCCGGCCAGACCGATGC
>DASZFN010000269.1:0-8097 GCA_035939715.1 Gemmataceae bacterium
CGACTACGGAATTAATTCGGAATGATATACTTGACAGACCCAGGCGGTAAGCCATGAATTCCGGAGCATTGCGAACGCGATTTTCAGAGATCTGGGACGAACAAGCGGCTCACGCCACTTCCAGGTGGTTCGTGTGCCCACCAGCCGCCCGGAACGAACACCCAATACCAAAGACTTGCGAGCGTGGCGACGACCACGAGCGCACGAAAGGCTTTCCAGCGGATTGTGAATCCCATGATTAGACCGACAACAACGGCTGCGAAATAGCTCGGATAAACCATCGAATTGCCGTTGGCAAACAAGTCGCCAGGCGTTGAGTATCCCCACAGTACATCAGCGCCGGTGACTAGCGAGAAAGCGAGCATCGGGGCAAACACCAACTCAACCAGCCATCGTTCTTTGTTCTGCACTGATTCACCCTCCCTTCTTGCGGCGGCGCGTTTGTCCGGCCGTACCGGGAGACCTTGGGTCTGCCAAATATATCATTCCGAATTAATTCCGTTCTACGCTGCCATCAAGAATTTGCGCCCGTGTAGGTAGCGAAGCAATTCTCGGTTTCCCAGAGCTGAACTTCAACGACCGGGAACCCCTGGGCGGCCGCATAATCGTAGATGTGCCGGGCAATATTCTCCGCCGTGGGATTGACCTTCATAACATGGACCGGCTCTCCTTGCTGGCGCAGCATTGGCAGCACCGGATCATCCTCATGCAGCAGCATCTTGTGATCGAGCGTCTCGTCGATCCAGGCATTCAAGACCCGCTTGATGTGCGAAAAATCCATGACCATGCCTAGCCGGTCCAGCTCCGGAGCAGCAAGCGTGATGACCGCCTTGCCGTTGTGGCCGTGCAGGTGCCGGCATTTGCCGTCGTAGTTCAAGAGCCGGTGGCCGTAGCAAAAATGAATCTCGCGCGTTACGCGGTACATGATGCCTCCGCGGCGTACTCGGTCCTGTCCGGGATGCCCGCGGCAGCAAAACCGCGGCGCCGCTCCGCACACTTGTTGCACCTGCCACAGTGTGTATGTCGCACCGGGCGAATGCACGAGAAGGTCAGCTCGAGCGGCAGTCCCTGGCCGCGCGCCATGACCTCTCTCTTGGTAAGTTTATCATAAGGGCGAAGCACCTTGACCTGGCCGCCGACCGAGCGATTCACCACGTCCTGACAGGCTGTGAAAAAGCTCCCCGTGGCGTCGGGAAAAGGGTTGCCGCGCAGCACCGCCAGCGCCAGTTCAGGAACATCGTGCAAATGGCACCAGAGCATCGACTTGGCCAGGAGCAGCAGATTGCGACCCGGGAGAAAAACCGCCTCGTCCGTGGACTGTGCGTCCGGCACATCCCGGCCCGTCAGGCTCCAGTGCTTGCCGTACAAATCGCTTACCGGCAGCTCGAGGAGTTGCAACGGTCGCAAAGCCGGGCAGGCAATCCTTTCCAGGAATTGCCGCAAATGGCGCAGTTCGCTGTCTTCCCAGGCGAGCCCGGTGCGGATATAGAGGGGCCAAACCGAAGCATGGTTCTTCAGCGATTCAGCCAGGAGAATAGCACTGTCCAGGCCGCCGCTGATCAGGACCGCAAGAGAGGAGCCGGCATTTGCCTGGTGAATGTCTTTCATGAGTCGTCATTGTAACCCAGATCGCAGCACTGCCAAAGAGGCTTCACGTTGACGCCTTGCCTATCCCGCTCTTATCATGGCCGAATGCCCAGTGGAGAATCCTACATGGCTCAAGGTTCCGGATCGGCGCCGCTGAAAGAGTTTCCGGATATTGTCAAGCGCAACGAAGCGCTCGCCCCGTACACGTATCTGAAAGTAGGCGGGCCGGCGGAAATGTTCGTGCAACCGCGCACGCTGGAGGAGCTTTCCGGCGTGGTGCGCGAATGTTTCCAGAAGAAAATACCGCTGCGCGTGCTGGGCGGGGGTTGCAATATCCTCGTGCGCGATGAGGGGGTGCCCGGCGCGGTCGTGCGTCTTAGCGAGACGGCCTTTACCCAGGTCGCCGTGCACGACCGGCGTGTCCGCGCCGGTGCCGGAGCGTCGTTGTCCTCGTTCATTTCCGAGGCGGCGCGGCACGGCTTGGCCGGGTTGGAGACCCTGGTGGGCATCCCCGGTTCGATCGGCGGAGCCTTGCGCTGCAATGCCGGCGACCGCGCCGGCGAAATCGGCCAGTACGTGCGCCTGGTGGAGGTGCTCGACGAGAAAGGCCAGCTCGAAGTGCGCGAGCGCGACGAATTGCGTTTCGCACACCGCTGGAGCAATCTGGACGACCCGGTAATCCTGGCGGCCGAATTCGAGCTGGATAATGACCAGGTCGACAGCATCGTCAAACGGCTGCGCAAGTCGTGGATCTTACGCAAGGCCAACCAGCCATTGACGTTTGAGGCCACCGGCCGGATGTTCAAGGACCCGCGCGGCCTGAGCGCCGCCACCCTCATTGCCCAGGCCGGCTTGCCCGGCCAGCGCGTCGGCGGCGCCGAATTGAGCGAACGCGACGCCAATTTCGTGGTCGCGCAACCCGGGACCAGCGCGCGCGACATCTTACGGCTCATCGACCTGATTCGCAGTCGGGTCAAGGAGCAGACCGGCGTTGAGTTGGAGCTGGAAATCACCGTCTGGTGAGCCAAAACACTTCATTGAACCCAGGACCGCCGGATGCCGCGCAGCAAGTCCGAATCCCGCAGGCAGCATTGGCGAAAAGCCATCCCCGCGCTCGCGCTGCTGGGCGGACTCGGCTCGTTTCTTGTTCTGGCCGTTGAAGTCGGCAAGTTTACGCGCGCGCAGATCAGCGAACAGGATCGCTATGTCGCGGATTTTGCAGCGATCGAATGTGCGGCGCCGCCACTCTACAAGCGCGGGGAGTTCCTTGCCGAAGTTCAAGCATTGGATGATTTGCCAGGCCGTCTGCATCTCCTCGACGAAGCGCTGCCGCGCCGGCTTGCCGATGCCTTCGCCAGGCACCCTTACGTCCAGCGCGTGGAGCGGATAGCCGTTCTGCCTTCGCACGCGGTCAGCGTTCAACTAGCGTATCGAACTCCGGTTCTGGAGGTAATGCTTTCCGAAGAAAGGTCGGTGACCACGCGGAACAGTCGCGGGGAACTCTCCGACGACCCATCCTGGTTTGTTGACGGAGAAGCCATTGTTTTGCCGCGCAGGAAACTTCGTGAACCCTTGCCACTGCTCCTGTTCTCGTCGGCCCCAACCGGCAAGCCGGGGCAGCCTTGGGGCGCGCCGAGTGTCATGAGCGCAGCCAGGACGGCTGCTTTGTTGATGGAACACCAGGCCAGGTTCAACTTGAAGGTCTTTGAAATGCGCGGGGATGAACTCAGACTAAGCACGCCTGGCGGCACCCGTGTGCTCTGGGGACATGCTCCGGGCGATGAGCCGGCGGAGGAGGCAAAGGCGGCCGTCAAACTGGCCCGCCTGCTTGCTTACGGCAAGGCGCACGGCGGTCTCGAACCATCGCGCCGGCGCTTCGAGCACGACGTGCGGCCGCTTCACGAACCGGTCCACCGCCTACTAGACCGCGATTAAATCAACGTGCTCGAACCGGCGCGGCGGACTCACTCAGCTGCTTTCCAAGGCGGCCGCCAACATGGCCACCAGGAAAACACAAAAGACCCCAAAGAATTCCAAGACGGCCAGCGCGTGGCCGCCTTGGTACGGGCGATGCATAAATGCGCGCTAACCGTCAATAGCATTCCGCCCGCTTGCGTCCGGAATTTGCCAAGTTTTTCAAAGAACGCCAAGAGTGCCATGGTGTTTGGCAGGCATCCTTGGCCAAACGCGGCCAAGGGCCACGTTTACGAGCGGTTCTTCAGGCTTTTCCCGTTCGGCAGAATTCTGCCGAACGGCAACAAACTGTCGTCCCACTTCAGGCATTCTGTGGCAGTGTTACTCGCGTCGCAGCTAGGAGAGCTGTGCAATTTGCGCAACCGACGATAGCTGGACTGCCCTTGACGCCTGTGCCCTGGGCCATTAAAGTTTTGAGAGATATATCTCGCGCGCTTCGCCCTGGGAGCCCGAGACCCGCAGGGGTCACGGGCGTTTTTTGTGTCCACACGGCAAGCGCGGCTGGGCCCGGCAGCCCCCAACTCATGGCTGCATACCCGGTTTCCTTTCGACAGTAGGTAGGTGGCATGGCCTGCACCTGTGTCGTCGGCCTGCAGTGGGGCGACGAGGCTAAAGGCAAAATCGTCGATCTCCTCACCGAACAACACGACCTGGTCGTCCGCTACAACGGCGGCGCCAATGCCGGCCACACCGTCGTCGCCAACGGCCAAACCTACAAGCTGTCCCTTCTTCCCACCGGCGTCCTGCGCCCCCATCTGCGTTCGGTAATCGCCAACGGCGTCGTCATCTATCCGCCTCGGTTCCTCGAAGAAGTCGAAAATCTGCGCAAGGCAGGTATCGGCATTGGCCCCAACCTTGCGGTCAGCGACCACGCGCACGTCATCTTCCCCTACCACATGGAAGAGGAACGGCTCAGTGAGCAAACTTCCGAGGAAGCAATCGGCACCACGGGCCGGGGCATTGGACCCTGCTATCAGGACAAGGTCGGCCGGGTCTGCGGCGTGCGCCTGGGAGAACTGCTCTACCCCGATCATTTGCGCGAGCGGCTGCACGGAATTGTCGCGCGCAAGAACCGCATTCTGAAAGCCCTTTCCCCGGACGCGAAAAGCTTTGACGCCGATGCGCTGTGCGAGCAGTATCTTGGCTACGCGGAGCAGATGCGCCCGTTCATCGTTGACACGAGCCGGTTGCTTCAGTCGGCCGTCAAAGACGGCAAGCGGCTCCTGTTCGAAGCGGCCCAGGGAAGCTTGCTCGACGTCGATCACGGCACCTATCCGTTCGTGACCAGCTCGAATAGCTCGCCCGCGGGAGTGTGGAGCGGCTCGGGCGTGTCGTCGCGCTCTCTGGATCGCGTCGTCGGCGTCATCAAGGCCTACACGACCCGCGTCGGCAAGGGGCCTTTCCCCACGGAATTAAACGACGGCAGCGACGGCATCGGCGAGCGCATTCGCCGCACCGGCAAGGAGTACGGCACCGTCACCGGCCGGCCGCGCCGCTGCGGTTGGTTTGACGCGGTGGCGGCCCGCTACTCCGCCGTGCTCGGCGGCGCGGACGAGCTGGCGGTCATGCTGCTGGACGTGCTCAGCGAAGTGGACGAGATTTCCATTTGCACCGGCTATGAGATGGACGGCCGGCGGCTCGATTACTTCCCGAGCGACGCATTCTTGCTGCAGCGCTGCCAGCCGGTTTACGAAACTCTGCCCGGCTGGCGCACGGACATTTCCAAGGCACGGCGCCTGACGGAGTTGCCGCAGGCCGCTCAGCGTTATGTGGAACGTGTGAGCCAGTTACTGGCTTTACCGGTCACGATCATTTCGGTCGGTCCGGATCGGGAACAGACGATCTTTTGCAAATAGTAGCCCTCACGCTCCGCGTGAGGGGAGACCTTCACGCGGAGCGTGAAGACTACTGACTCTGAGACTATGGCAACGACGACCTTCGATCAAGAAACCCTGGAACGCCTGGCAGCCGCCGGGCTGAATGCGGCGCGATTGCCGCGGCACGTGGCCATCATCATGGATGGCAACGGGCGCTGGGCCAGGCAGCGCGGTTTGCCGCGCATTGAAGGGCATAGCCGGGGCGTCAAGAGTGTGCGCGCGACCGTGGAGGAATGCTGCCGGCTCGGCATTGGCCAGCTCACGCTTTATTGCCTGAGCGTGGAGAACTGGAAGCGGCCGAAACCGGAACTCGATTTCTTGATGGCCCTGCTGCAGAAATACCTGGTGGAAGAGCGCGCGGAGATCATGGAGCAGAACATCCGCTTCACGACGATCGGCCGCCGCGAGGGGCTCCCCGCACGCGTCCTGCGCGAGATCGATGAGAGCATCCGCCTGAGCCAGCACAATTCGGGGATGATCCTTTGCCTGGCGATCAATTACGGCGGCCGGGCCGAGATGGTCGACGCGGTCCGCAACATTGCCGAAGCCGTCCGCAAAGGCGCGCTCGACCCGGAGGAGATCAGCGAGACTACTATCGGCGACGCCCTCTATACTGCGGGCATGCCCGAGCCGGACCTGCTGATTCGCACCGCCGGCGAAATGCGTGTCAGCAACTTCCTCTTGTGGCAGATCTCCTATGCGGAGTTGTGGGTTACGGAACAATGCTGGCCGGAGTTCGATAGCGAATCTCTGCATGCGGCCTTGCGGGACTATGCGAGTCGGGAACGGCGTTTCGGCGGCTTAAAGGATTGAGCGCATGCTGCGAACGCGGCTGTGGATGGGCGCAGCCCTGATTGCCCTGACGGTCGGCGTGCTGGCGGTCGATTACCGTTTTGCACCGTGGTATCCGTTCCTGTTCGCGCTGGTTCTGGGTCTCAGCATCATGGCCTGCCGCGAGTTGCTCAATTTATTGGCGGCGAGCGCTAAGGCGGTGAGAGCGCTCTGCTACGCGGCCGTCGTGGCCATGGCTGTTGCCAATTGGTGGCCTCACATGGCCTCTGTGATTCTCGGCAAAGGCGTAAGCGCGTGGGAGCAGTATCCATGGCAATGGATTGTCAGCGCGTTCGTGGTTGTTGTGCTGGCCGCTTTCCTTGTGGAGATGGCAACGTTCCAGGCGCCAGGGGAATCGGTGAAGCGGATCGCCCTGGCGATCTTTGTCACTGCCTACCTGGGACTGCTGCCGAGCTTCCTGGCACAATTACGCTGGCTGCCGGACCCGGCGAACGCGAACGAAGGACAGAGCGGCTCACGCGCTACCATTGCTTTGGCGATGGCGATCTTTGTCCCCAAATGCTGCGACATCGGCGCCTATTTCACCGGCCGCTGGCTGGGCAGGCATCCGATGGCGCCAGTCCTGAGCCCGAAAAAGACCTGGGAAGGCGCGGCCGGCGGCTTGACGGCAGCTATCGCCGCCGCCCTGGCGTTCGATTTGATCGGTGGTCTAGCGCTGTTCCCGGGCGGTCTTCTTGTTGCCGCTGCCTTTGGGCTGACGGTTGGGACAGCCGGCATGCTGGGCGATCTGGCTGAGTCGTTGATTAAGCGGGATTGCCAGCGCAAAGACGCCTCCCAAGGAGTTCCTGGTTTTGGCGGAGTGCTCGATGTCGTTGACTCCATCGTGTTCGCGGCGCCTGTAACCTACTGGTGGTTCCGTTCTTAAAGAGCCCTTATGAGTACTGAAGCAACTTTGACTTTGACCCTGGACAGCCGCGATGAAGCGGTGCTCCTGTTTGGCAACCGCGATCAGTTTCTGCGCCTGATCCGCGATGCGCTGGAAGTGCGCCTGATCGCGCGCGGCAACACCATTCAGATCGAGGGACCTGACGAACGCGTCGTGGAAGCCGAGCGCGTCTTCGCCCAGCTTCGGCAAATGCTGCGGCATCAGGGAAAGCTGTCCCCGGAAGACGTCCGCACCGTCCTGGAAATCGTTCGCCAGGGCAACGACGTGTCGACCGGACCTAGCGTAACTTTTGTGGAAGGCGCACGCCATGTTCGTCCGCGCACGGACGGCCAGGCTCGCTACGTCCGCGCCATGCGCGACAGCGATATGACACTCTGCATCGGCCCCGGAGGCACCGGCAAGACTTTCCTCGCCGTCGCCGTCGCGGTGAGCATGCTCCGCGGCGGGCAAGTAAAGAAGATCGCCCTCGTGCGCCCGGCCGTCGAAGCCGGCGAGCGTCACGGTTTTCTCCCTGGCGATATCACGGCCAAGATGAATCCGTACCTGCGGCCGCTCTTCGATGCCCTGAACGACATGATGGAGCCCGATCAGGTGAAGCGCTACATGGAGAACGACATCATCGAAATCGTGCCGCTCGCCTACATGCGCGGCCGCACGCTTAACCAGGCGGTCATTATTCTCGATGAAGGCCAGAACACCACCGTCGCCCAGATGAAGATGTTCCTGACGCGCATGGGCAACGGCTCCAAGATTATCGTCACCGGCGACGTCACGCAAACTGATTTGCCGAAGAAAACCCGCAGCGGCCTCGTCGACGCCGTGGAGCGGCTGCGCGACATTGACCATATTGCCGTCGTTTACCTGGATGAGAGCGACATCGTTCGCCATCCGCTCGTACAACAAGTGGTGCGGGCTTACGAG
>DASZFN010000270.1:0-6961 GCA_035939715.1 Gemmataceae bacterium
CTGTTTCTGGGCTGTGGCCAGGGCATCATCCTTGGCGACCTTGACCGTCGCCTCGGCATTCTGCAGTTTTCGCTCTGCTTCCAGGATGCGCTCGTGGAGCAATAATTCCCAGGTCGGCTGCAATGCCTTCAGCCGCGCGTCCGTCTCGGCCTTGCCGATCCTGCCCAGGTACGATTGCGTTTTCTCTTGCCAGAACAACTCATCCCGCTGCGGCACGGCCAGGTAGGGATAATTCAAGCCCTCTGCCGGGTTGTCCATGCGGTCGATGGCGGCGAAGTAATTGACGAGCGCCATCGCCTCCTCGTCGCTCATGTTGAAGCGCGGCATGCGCAGCACCGTGACGGGGCGGATGGCCTGCGGGTTGCGCAGGAACTGGAAGAGCCACACCGGCTGCACCTTCTCGCCCTCGCGTTCCAGCGGCGGCGGCAGCGCGGCGCGGGCGTTCTTCGGGTCGTTGTAGGTCTGGCGGTCCTTGGCCATCAGGTAAGGCACCAGCAGCCGGGCAAACGTGCCGCCGAGCGTCCCCGCCTGCGCTACCACTTCATTGACGGAAATCTCCACCGTGCTGCTTGCCGGCAGATCGCGCGTCTCCTTGCTTGTATTGGTGAAGCGCAAGGCCCGCGTCAGGCGCAGCAAGATGGTCTTGGGGTCATCATTCTCCGGGAGCGGAATGCCGTACGCCGTCAAGCGATCGGGATAGCGCGACGGCTGGCCGACCCAGGCATTGCTGTTGGCAAACGCATGGTCGGCGGCAAAACTGGCGCTCGCCGTTTCGTAGTTATCTTCGAGCTTCTTGATGGTGTTCGGGTTGTTCTTGAACTCGTACACGCCCGGCCGCAATTCATGGCAGCCGGCGCAGTTGTACTTGTCCAGCACCTTGCGGCCCTTGACCTCCGCCAGGCGGTCCGGGCCCGGCTCGTTGAGGTAGCTGGCGGGGACCGGGTCGGCGACGAGCCCGAGGATAAAGGTCATCACCGCCTCGCGGCCTTCTGCTTCCTCGCGCACGCTCGCCTGCTCCATGGTTTCGCCGGGCCGCGGTTTGATCGGGCCGTGCGCGAAGCGGAACTGCGGCATGCGCAGGCGTTCATCCCAGGAACGCATGCGGTGGAAGTCATAGCTGCGCGGCTCCACCAGCTTCTGGTGCAAGAATCCCTCGCGTTCGTGATGTTCCAACGCTTCGAGGAAGAACGCCTCATACGGCGGCTTGCCCGCTTCGCCCGCGACGCCGTTGCCCTTGTCATCGGTTATCTCGGGGACTTCCTGATACTTCTCGCGCACATAGGCGATGATGTCTTCAAACGCCAGGCGTTCCGGATCTTTCTTGCCCCACTCGTGCAACTGCGTGCCGACTGGCTTGGCGCTGGCAAAGCCGGGGATTTCATGACAGGCGTAGCAGCCTTGCCGGGCGATCGCCTTGCGGCCGACGTACCACTTCAGCTTGTCCTCGCTCAGCGGGCCCTGGAGTTGGCGCTCGTCAGCTTCCGCGGGCAGAGTGCTGACATCAATAATGCCCTTGCGCCCGTTCGGCGCACCGCTCAGGATCTCATCCGCGTCCTCGCGGGTCATGCCAGGCGCCTTGAGCAGATACACCTTGGCGAGCGCCGCCAGCGCCTCCGGCTTCGGATCCGCCACGTTCTCCTGGTCCCAATCGCTGACCGGCTGCGCCAGCAGCCAGGCGGCGATGGCATCGGCTTGCTCCACCGTCAGGTGCGTGATGGGCATGTGGGTGCGCGGGAAATGAATGTTCGGATTCAGCAGCCACTGCACCAGCCAGCGGCGTTTGGCCTCGGGATCGTTCGGGTACATTTCCGGCGCGATCTTGGCCGCGAGCCGGCTCAGGTCCGGACCAAAGGGCGCCACGCTGGTGACGGCGGGGATCTTTGGATCATCGGTTTTGGTCGTGCCGTTGTGTATGTGGCAGGCCAGGCAGCCGCGCTCGCTGAAGAGCTGCCGGCCGGTGCTAAGCTGTTGCTTCGCCTCGTCCCCCGTTTTCGCCGGCGGCAGATGAATGATGCGGCCGTCGCCGTCCACCATGCGCTCGGTGAGCTTGGCGTGCTTCTTTTCCAGCTGCAGGCGGCGCTCGAGCTCCTCCAGCTCCCGCAACTGCGGCTCGTCGGCCTTCTTCTGGTCGCGCAGAGTGCGCAGCTCCTTGGCTCGGGCCTGGCTCGCCAGGTTGTATTTGTCGGAACCGTCGAGGTATTCCTTGCTCTCCAGCGTCAGGTAGTAGGCGATCGAAGCGATTTCCGTATCGGGGAAATCCTTCTGGTCGTCCGGCAGCACGTCCCTGCTGTTATTGCTCAGGCCGAAGAAGTGCGGCATCTTGGTGGTCGGCCGGAAGTTCCGCGGCGCGGCAATCCACTTGCGCGCCCATTGCTGGTTCGTCTTCTCGCTCAGCCGGTACAGGCTCGGTCCGACCTTCCGCATTGTGCCGGGCGGATTGAGCGGATCGGAGAAGAGCTTGACGCGGTCGGCAGGCGAATAGGCGTCCACCGGAGGAGACGGCTCCAGCCGCAGATCGGGGCCGATTTCGCGCGTCCCCTTCATGCCCAGGATTTCGTGGCAACCGAAACAACCCAGGTCCTTGACCAGGTTGTAGCCTTTGATGAGCTTCGGAGCCTCCTCCCGGTTTCCCATGCGGATCAGGTCGGTGACCTGGTGATGACACTTGAGGCAGGTCGATTCGATAAAGCGCTTCGGGAGCATGGGGTAATCCCAGAAGTGGTTGTGCTCCCAGCCGAGATTCTTGATCCATTCCTGCCGTTGCTCCGGATTGTTGGGGGCATGCACGGCCAGGGCGAAATCGGTGGCGCTGCCCTGGCCGGAGTGACACGACGTGCAGCCGAACTTCTCCGCGGGATGCGGGCTGTTCGGGTCCACGAACAGGTCGAGCCGGGGATGGGCGCAATATTCGTTGACCTGCGTCGCCGTCAATTTTGCCGTCACCACTTCCTTCGGCAGGTCGCCCGGATCAAAGCCGACATTCTCGCCCTGCGCCACGCGCTTTTGGTACAGGGCCCGCGCCTGCTCCAGCCTCTCGTGCAAGCCGTCCGGAATGTTGTCCGGCGTCAGTTTCCTGAGCGATTCCTTGTCGAACGTCGGCCGGTCGATGCCCAGGTGGCAAGTCGTGCAGCGATCGTAGCGCGTCACATACTTGAAGCTGTAGTCAATGGGATAATCCGTCAGCGTGAATTGCTGGATCTTCACGGGGGAAGCGAAGGCGTCCAGCACCGGCAGCTTGCGCACCCAGTCGCTGGCCTTCCACGATTTCTGCGCGGTGAGCTTGGCGAAGCGATCGAACTCGCCGGAGACCTTCTTCAGATTGTCCTCAGCCCGGGAGAGTTCGGTTTCCGCTTCTTTCTGGGCAGTCTGTTTACTCTTGACATCGCTTTCCGCGCTGTCCAGCGCCATCTGGGCGTTGACCAGCTCTTTCTCCAGCTTCTGCACGTCCTGGCGGCGCTTCTCCACCGTGCCCTCCAGGGCCTTGCGCCGCGCTTCATCGGCGGCCTCGTCGCGCTGATCAACGGCTTCGTTGTAGAGACTGACGAACGAATCGTAGTCGGCCTTGATGCTTTGATATTTGGCTTCCGCGCGCGCTTTTTCGTAGAGGGCCTTGTTCAGACCGCCCGGCAATTCCTTCTTGATCTTGTCGAGGTTGGCACGGCCCTGCGCCACACGGTCGGCGGCTTCCTCGACCCGGGCGGGGTCGGGCATGCGCTCGAGCATGTTCCTCTCCGCCAGGGCCTCTTCGACATCCCGGAAGTCGCGCTGCACCTGCTTGAACTCGCGGAAGTAATCCTGGGCGAACATCCAGATGATGCTCGCCAGCATGAGCACGCAGGATACCGCGAAGACAATGTCCAGCGTCTTCTGATGGCGGTAAGTTTGGTCGGTAGCTGCCATGACTTCCTGGGTTTCGAGTTTCGTAGGGCAGGTTTGGAACCTGCCATGACTGGCCCGGCAGGTTGAAAACCTGCCCTACGAACTGCTAGATGTTGAAGAAGAACTCCGGAATATAGACCACGTACTTCAAGTTAATCGCCCAGCGCAGGATCATCTTGAGGGGCAAAGCCGCCATGAACTGCAGCAGGCTCACGAGCAGAAAGAAACGGATAAAGCCCATGCGCACGAAGAAGCCGCGCATGATGGTGCGCGCCAGCAGCGGCGGCAACAGGAATAGATACGCCAGCACCACGATGATCCCCGGCAACTCGCGCACGTACCACTTATCCGGCAGCGTCGTGTGCAGCAGGTTGAGCCAGAAGATATCCGAGAGATTGACGTTGTTCAGCGGCAGCACCTTGTGCGTGTCCCAGTATTCGTAGGGACCGAAGAAGTTCCAGTTCGGCCCGCGCAAGAATGTGCCGAGCACGATCAGCGTCACCCACATGACGACAAAGCCCGTCAGGAAAAGCGTGATCGCGAACTTGCGCTGCGCGAAGGTGTAGTAACCGTTGCCCTTCTGGTTGTAATCGATGTACGGGATGGTGATCAGCCCCTGAATGATGAGCAGAGGCAGCACGATGCCGGCCATCCACGGGTCATAGTAAACCAGCATCTCCTGCAGCCCCAGGAAGTACCAGGGCGCCTTGGACGGGTTGGGCGCTTTAGCGCTCGTGGCCGGCTGCTCCAGCGGGGCCTTGAGCAGGACTGCCCAGACCACCAGCAGCAGCGTCACCACGATCATGGCGATCAATTCGGTGTACACCAGGTCCGGCCAGACCAGGACTTTTTCGTTGTCCTCGGTCTCGACCGGCGGCTGGCCTTTTTCAATGCGCTTGTCGTTGATGACCGCTTTGCGCATGGCCAGCCAGGTGAAGAAGCCGACCGTATAGATCATCATCGTGATCGGCACATTGTCGGCCTTGGCGATGATCTTCTTGAACTCGGGGTCGGTCATGCTCCAGCCGCCGAGGATGAACGATAGGTTCAAAATCGTCCAGGCCACGGCCGGCCGCGTCAAGAAATCACGGAAATAGAGAAAGAGCGCGAAGCCGATGACGGACGCCGTGGTATAGAGGATCGGCCCGGCCTGGCCGCCGTAGGCAAGCATCAGGCTGGTAGTCGCGCGGCGCAAGCCGGCGTTGAGCTGCCAGCCGGAATGGGCCAGATAGAACGGCGCGAACAGGAGAAAAATGACTCCCCAGACCACGCCGAAGAGCGCCGTGGCCGCGTCTTTCTTGACGCGAAGCTGGTACAGGACGAAGCCGAGGTTCATCAGCACAGCCAGGACATAGAACCAGCCCAGGCCGGTCTGCACCATGGTCCATTCGGCGACATTATCAAAGCCGCGAGCAAGATCTTGCATGAAAACGATTCCTACAGAGGTCCGCTAATGCCGCCGTCCTTGCGTACGCGCCAGAAATGGACTGCAATGAGCAGGGCCGCGGCCAACGGCACGGCCACGCAATGGAGCACGTAAAAGCGCAGCAGCGTCGATTCGCCGACCATCCGCGCTCCCAGCAGCAGAAAGCGGGCGTCGGAGCCCGAGTGAATCAAGGGCACGCCGCCGATTTGCAAGAGCGCGGAACCGGGCCCCTCATGGCCGACAAAGGGATGGGCGCGGGCCATGTTGCTGCCGACGGTGATGGCCCAGATGGCGAGCTGGTCCCAGGGCAGCAGATAGCCGGTGAAGCTCAGGAACAGCGTCAGCACCAGCAAGATGACGCCGACGCCCCAGTTGAATTCGCGCGGCGGCTTGTAGCTTCCCGTCAAGAACACGCGATACATGTGCAGCCAGATCGTGATGACCATGGCATGCGCGCCCCAGCGGTGCAGTTCGCGGAGCACGCCGAGCGTCGCCACGTCGCGCAGTGCCAGGATGTCGTTGTAGGCATGCTCCAGCGTCGGCCGGTAGTAAAACATCAAAAGCACGCCGGTCACCGTCTCCACCAGGAATAGGAAGAAGGTGATGCCGCCCATGCACCAGGTATAGCTGAGCGCGATGCCGCTCTGCCGCACCGACACCGGATGCAGGTGGAGAAAAACATTGGTCAGCATCACCACAACGCGGTTACGCCGATCGCGCGGCGCCGGGTGGCGGAAGATGCTCTTCCAGACCTGCGAGTTGCGGATAAAGTCGCCTACCGACATCTATCAAGCCATCCTTCTCTCGAAGGTCATTCGTCATTCGTCATTCGCGTTCCGCGAATGACGAATGACAAATGACCCATTTACACTTTGATGTACGATTCCGGATTATCCCACTGCCCCATTTCCTTCTGAAACTTCTTGCTCTTGTCCACGACGATCTTGCCGTTCTCGTCGAGGCCGATGCCCCAACGTTCCAGGGGGCGCGGCGCGGGGCCCTCGAAATTGACGCCGCTAATTTTGAAGCCGCTGCCGTGACAGGGGCATTTGAATTTTTGCGCCTCGGCGAGCCAGTTCGGCGTGCAGCCCAGGTGCGTGCAGGTGGTGCTCAGAGCGTAGATGATGCCGCCGTGCCGCACCACCCAGATGTTGCGGTCCTTGAAGTCGTCGGTGACCTTGTCGTCGGAAAAGTCGTCGGGGAAGCCGACCGTCACCTTGCTCGGCGGCTCGGAGAGCACATTCGGGAAGAGAAAACGCACCGTCCCCAGCACCATGCCGACCACGGATACGGTCAGGGCCGTCCAGGCGATGCCGATCCACGTGGCCAGGAAAAAGCGCCGGTCCTTGCCGGTCTTGGCCGGTGCCTTGGCGGGGGCGGCGGGTTTTGCGGGTGCTGCGGGCTTGGGCGGTTGAGCGACGGGCGCTGCGGCCACGGGCGGCGGGCCCGGTTCGTTCGTGGCTTGCGACATGATTTCGTGTCACTCCCAACGCTGATGACGAGCCAGACCGTCGTCTGACCCACGCGGAACGTTTTAGTCCGGACAGAGAGGATGTCAACCACTTTTCGCGCCGGTGGTTCTGTTGGATTCCCCCTCCATGGCAAAGGCAGTGCCAAATAGCGGATGCTTCACGGAAGGCCCGAAATCCGCAGTTT
>DASZFN010000271.1:0-3918 GCA_035939715.1 Gemmataceae bacterium
CGCCGCGTTGAACGGCGCCGACACAACGGCCGTGACCTGGTTCGCAGCTACCGCGGAGGAGCCGGCAGGCGGACCGCCGGGATCCGTGGCGCTCTGATTTACGCCGTTGGCCGTTCTGATGACGTTCTGCGAGCAGAAGGTCAGGTTGCCGTTGAAGCATTGATCTTCAACCTGCTGCGCCGATAGCTGCACGGAATAACCCTGCACAGCGATACGAAAATAGTCGACTGACATCTGGAAGCCCGGAATGAATTCGGGCTGCCATACGATGCCAACTTCCGTGGTCTGCGACCTTTCAGGCTTCAACGAGGGGTTACCCGTCGTCTGCCCAAGGATGTTGAGGCTCGGGCGTCCGGGCTGGAAGTCATTGTTGATGTTGACGTTAACACCCGTCAACGGCGGAGCGATTTCCTGGAGGCTGGGCGCGCGAACGTCGCGGGACTGCAAGGCACGCAGACGAATGCCGGGGATCGGCGTATCCCAGGTCAAACCCACTTTCCAGGTATTGGCGTCACCCGCCGTGCTGTAGCGCGCGTGGCGGCCAGCCAGTTCGAGATCCATCTTGCCCCAGAACGTGTCGTTCAGCAGCGGCACGCCCGTTTCCACGAACACTTCGTTCACATGGTAAGTGCCGCGGCCGTTGGCATAGTTGCCGGCAGCCCAGGAACCGGGAACGAGGGCGGAGCAATTGATCGCCGGGTCGGTGCAAGGTTCATTGACGGTGGCCGGGGTGGAGGCCGAAATGCCGGCGCCGTAGGGATCGCCACGCTGGCTGAAATGCTCCTCACGATATTCGTAGCCCGCCGCGACCGCGACCGGGCCGGCCCAATCTTCGATCGGCGAACCATCGACGCTGAAGCTGAAGGCTTCCTGGCGCGTGGTCTGGTTTGAGGCCGAGCCTGCCCTCGTGCCTTCGGGGACGTTTTGACCCATGACATACTGGATGGCGCCGAGGGCGGGAGGGGCCGAACCGAGGAACTCATTCAACGGGGTACAACCGTTCAACTGCGCGATGGTGTTGCGGCAGACGATTTGGCCGGACGCATTCACGATCGCATCCTGCGCCAGAGCAGTTCGCGCACCGTTACCGACAGTCGTCACATTGTTGCCGGCGGCATTCAGAGCAGGAAAGCCGTTTTTCGCCAGCGCATTGCCGTAATCCCGAAGGCCCGCGTCGGATTCGCCGTGCTCGAAATACGAGTTCCAGTTCCAGGTCTTGCCGAACAGGTCAAAGTTGCCGTCGCCGCCCACCACATAACGGCGCAGAGCCCTTGTTGTTTGCACACTAATCTGGTTCGGAATGTTTGGCAGGCTACCGCTAAAGCCGAAGCTTCCGACCCCCGCGAGGTTCTGGGTTCCGAGGCCCGGGCCAATCGGAGCGGTGCCGAGGGTGGCGCCGGGGGGAGCACCGGGGGCGGGGAGATATAAGGCATTACACGCCGCCAGGGTCGCGGCAGCCGACAGATTCGCACCAAATATATTTGTGCTGGGCAGGAAGGCGTTGTCGCAATTGACAGACCTTGTGCCAATGGAGGCGCCGGAGTTGCCGGGAGAAGTCTGCGTGCGAGCCTGGGACCAGGTAAGGGTCGCATAGATCTCCGCATTCGGGGACAGGTCGTACGAGATGCGCTGGTATATATTGCCACGCGTCAGCGGCATCACCAGAGTCGAATTGAAATCCGCGGTTTGATCGCCCGGCTGAGCAGGCGTGCCGAAGCAGGTGCCATTGAACGAGCCCGGCGTCTTGCTGCCGCCGCCACTGTTTTGCAATTGCCCGGCGCAAGTGCCGGCCAGCTGATACAGGAAAGGCTGGCCATTGGCGGCGATAGAGGTGCCGGCCTTGGCGCCCGTGCTGATCTGGCCTAACTGATAGCCGTTTTGGGCCATCGGACCATAGAAATACTGCGGCACGGCGGTATTTGTTCCCGCGACACCCAGCGCTTGTCCATTGCTGACACAACCCACATTCGCGCTGCCGAAGCAGGTGGTTTGGTTGGCCGTTGTTTGACCTGCGGCATTTACGGTGGGGTTGTTGAAGTTCGCGGTCGTGGAATTGTACCACAAATTGCGGCCGCCAAAGTCCGTCGGATTGGTGCCGACGGCCGTGGCCGCCTGAGTTTTCAACATGCCGTCGTTATAGGCAAATTCGGCGGCGATTTCGTAGTGACCGCGGCCGCCCGCGAAGCTGGTGCCCGCCGCCGCCTGGAAGTTGACATTGCCCATGTCGCTATAGGTCGACTCGCCCGCCATGGCGTTCATCTTGAAGCCTTCAAACTTCTTGTCGGTGACGAAGTTGATCACGCCCGCGACCGCGTCCGAACCCCAGGAGGCAGACGCGCCGCCGGTCACAATGTCAACGCGCTGGAGCAGCATCTGCGGCATCAGGCTGACGTCAACCACACCGTTGAGGTTGGCGGGGACGACGCGCTGGCTGTCCAACAGGATCAGGGTGCGAATGGGGCTCAGGCCGCGAAGGCCGAGGGCTGACAGGCCCATCAGGCCGTTGCTCTGGTTTTGCGTGTTGTAGCCGGTGCCCGTGGCGCCCATGACCGCGGGCAATTGGGCGATGGTTTCAAACACCGTGGTCTTCGCAGACGCTTCAAGATCCGCAGTGCTCACAACTGTCGTCGGTGTCGGGGAATTGAAACCCGCCGCCTGAAGGCGTGTCGAGGATACGACAACCTGCTCGACGGCTTGCTGCGCCATCGCAGCGCCGGCGCTGAGCGCCAAAAATGCGGCGCTGCCCGCAAGACGCGCGCGCGTGTTCAAAGCATAATTCATCAGGAACAGTCCCCCCGGGACGTGTTGGCTGGTCGGACCCAGCGGCGTGGATGTGCCGGATTCGGCACGCGTTCGGGACCGTGCCCAATAGACTTGGCAAGAGCAATTTAAAGGGTGGATCAAACGATAACGCTATTGGCATCGCTTGCCTGCTGTGCGTAATCGGGACGTAAACGTCTTACCTGATCCCGCGCAAACATCTCACCTGGTGGGCTCGTGGCGGGCTGGCCGCCGACAATTTGTCAGTGTCCGATTGTCAGTGTCCGAGGAAATACGGGGACAAGAGCAACATTTCCCGTCCCGGCCAACTCCACACATCAATTGGATCGCGGCAGGCGCGTCACAGGCGGCGAAGCCGGAAATCGAACACCCGCTCATGCTTGGTTTTACTTGATAAGGCTTATTTCTACGCGCCGATTGAGCATCCGGCCCTGAGCCGTGCCATTGTCGGCGACGGGCCGGCTGCTGCCGAAGCCGTCGGCCGATAGGCGGCTTGCCGCAACACTGTGCTGCACCAGCCAATCACTGACCGCCGTCGCACGCCGCTTTGAAAGTTGCAGATTGTACTGAGCCGTGTTGGTCGAGTCCGTGTGACCTTCTATACGCAGCTTGAGCGAGGGCTGCTTGTTCATCAAGGCAAGAACGGCGCCCAAGGTGGTCGAGGAATCGGCTGTAACCTGCGCCGAGTCGCTTGCGAACCGGATGCCGTAGAGAATTGCCTTACCTGTGGCCTGAAGGTCGTTTTCCAAACTGTCGCTGGGGGAACAATTGACGGCCTCGCGCCCGCGCGTACCGAACCAGGTGCCCTGGACTACGCCATTGCGATAATAAACGCCGTTCAGAAAATCTCCCTTCGAAGTCAAAACCATCAGGGCGGACCCGGTGCTTGTCCCCTTCTTCTCACGCCATTCGAAATTGATAGTGCGACCGTCGGTGGATCCCGTGACTTGGCCGTCGCCCGCATAGTAGCAACCGCTGACGGAGCTGCCGCTCTGGACCAGATTCAGCGGTCCGTAATTTGTGTTATAGACCGCCGAAATGGGCGGCCGGGGCGGTGGCGTACCGATTGGAGTGCCCCGCGCTTCCAGTCCCGACAATTCTGAATAATCCTTGTGGCCCCAATTGTTTTTGACGACG
>DASZFN010000272.1:0-7619 GCA_035939715.1 Gemmataceae bacterium
GATAGCGCACGATCTCCTTCTTAAGAGCCCGCGGCGGGTTGCGGAAGAGGCCAAATTCTTCGACCAGCGTCGTGGCCGGTGCTTGCACCTTGGCAGCCGGCTCCAGCTGCGCGCCGGCCTCGGGCGGAGCAATGCCCAAGAGCCGCTTGAGCAAGCCGGGGCGCTTGCGGTCCTTCTTGGCACGTTCCCTTCTTCGTTTGTTCCGGCTTGGCGCGGACCTTGTGCGTCTCCTTGCGGCCGTGGATGAAGTCGAGCACGCGCACGACCTCATACGGCGGCAGGTTGCGCAGCATGGCCAGGCCAGTGTCGCGGTGGCCTTCAAACTGGCTGAGGACCAGCGTGACGATGAACATCTCCTTGTGATCGCGGACGTCGCCGTGATCGTTGTACCAGGCGGCAAGGCGCACGTAGAAACGCGGGTCCTTCTGCACCATTTCCTTGTGGACCGGCCGGATCACGTCGAGTTGGCGGTGCGGCGTGGTCAAGAGGGTGTTGAGGATCTCCAGGCGCAGGTCATGCTCCGGGTTCTGCTGCCGAGCGGCCATGCCAGCCTCCGTTGAAAAACGAACGATTGCAAAAGCCCGTACAAGTCGCACAAGCGTCTCTTAAGTGCTCTGCCACTGAGCTACCCCGGCGTCAAGAAAGCCGGGGGTGGGACTCGAACCCACGACCACTACCTCCGAAGGGTTTGTACGCTCTTGCCGTTGGGTACGGGCTAGTTTCAAAGACTATCGAACCTTGCAGACTCGGTCGCCATTGCAACCCGAAGCGCCAGCGAGGGCCCCCCTCGCTGGCGCTTCGGGTTACAATGTTGCACACACGAGTTAGCCGAAGACGGCTTCCGGGCGAACCGTCAAGTTGCCGGTATCGTGCCGGTCCACGACATAGTCCCTGAGCTTCGTTTCGGACACCTCTAGATACCGGGCCAGGGCGCGCTTGATTTCGCCGTCGCTCGAGGCGACCCCGACATCCAGCTCGCTTTGCGGGATATCCAGGCTCCGGCCATCGAAGCGGATATGCACGACCGCCACGCCGCTCTGTCTTTCCGCCATGATTCCGAATCTCCAGGATGCCATATGTCCTCCCATAACCTGTCCGATAGCGTGCCATAAAATGGCGGCCCGCACAAGTTCCAAGAGCAGTTTCACTCCCCGGTTAGAAGAGGTCAGCGGGGAGTGTAGGATTCGAACCTACAGGCCGGTCCGTGGACCGGCTTTGACCAGTTTGTATGCTCCTGCGGTAGGGTGCGAGCTTTCGCCAACAAAAAAAGCCGGCCGTCTCGCGACGCCCGGCCAAAAAGCCGCCTGCACAGAGGGAAACATGGCGTCACCAAGGCGATATTCGCGCGCAAGGCGCTAACTTTCGTAGAATCGAGTTCGGCCTTTCCATTGTCCCCTCGTGCTTCAAGATCAGCTCCTGCCATCCGCGGGTCGCCAGCAAATGGGTTACCGCTGACGGAGAATACACGTTAGAGTCAGGGAGGGCAGAAAAAGTTCGGGGTATTTCCATTTTTTTTGGGATTCTGTCCACAGTAAGGCGCTGATGTCCGTTGGGGACTGTCCGCGAAGTAAGAGTGGCCATGTCCGATTGCAACACGGCGGGCAGTGCCGGCTATGCCATCGTTGCCTTGACGCGGAAAAGGCCACTGAGCTAAAAACAAGAAAGGATACGTCGCCAGATGAAGTTGGGTCGACGCGGGCGCATGCCGCGTCGATCCAAGCCCGACCTGCAGAAAACCTGCCATGTTTGTAACCTTCACTTGCCCTCAGTGTCAGAAGCTTGTGGCAGTCTTGCAGAGCAGCATTGGCCGTCGCGAAGCGTGTCCGAATTGCCGCACTGAACTCTTCATTCCCCGGGCTACCAGGCGAACGGCTGTGCCGCAAACGCAGATGGAAGGTCACGCCGTCCAGGCGCAAGGAGGCGGTCCGCCGCTTGTGGAACTTCCTTCGGACGAATGGGCGGTCGGGGAGTTTGGCTTTTACGCGAATGAGCACTCCTACGCTTATTTTGTTCTTACGCGGGAGTTTTTTGGCTGGTTCCCGAGCATCATGCCCATGAATGTGCGGTTTTCTTACCCGCGAAAATACTATGTTATTCCCATTGAATCCATCACTTTCGCGGAGATCAGGCCAGGCGGAGTACATCCTTCCTGGCGGTTGTTCCTGCATCTGGAGCAAGGGTCGGGCGAACACGTGGTGGAAGTCGGGATCGGTTTGCCTGGACGGTGGCGACGCGCGCTCCGCACTTGCAAAGTGCCGGTCATGGAGAGTGGCGCCTACCGTGTGGACAGCTTACGGGGGTGGTTGAACACCTATGGGCTGTTCGCCTTAGTATTGCTGGAAATTGTTGGCTTTCAGGCTGCTTTTCTCTGGTTGCTCCTCACAAACAACCAACCCCGTAACCTGCTGGTATTTCACGAGGTAGGAATCATCTGCCTGGGCCTCGTCAATGCGGTCCTCTACGGCGTTGTCTACTTGTTCAAGCGCTGCAGGAGCAACTCGCCAAACCAAGATCCGTCCGCGGACGAAGGAGAATGAAGCTCGGACGAATCACCAACGTGAAGTTCGCTTTTTCAAGGAAGACTCGAAGGGGTCGGCTGCTTCGAGGACGATGACTATTGCCGGCGGGCTTTGCAGGCGGGCTACCGGGCCGTGATTGCGCGTGACGCGTTCGTGCATCACTTCGGCGGGCGGACGTTTGCCGGCAGCGGCGTGGATTTCGCTGGGGTGATGCGGCGGAATCAGGACCTGTTTGAGAAGAAGTGGCGGCAAGTTTCCAACTTGCCGGGGGAGGTGGGTGTTGAGCGCGCTGAGGGGAGGGGGAGACCTTCGGTCGAGCCGGTGGCACGGTCAGGAGACCGTGCCACAGCGCAGCGTGCCACAGCGCTGGTGGGACGGATTGGCAATCCGTCCTACGAAGTGCCGGTCTTGTCGCTGACCATGATCGTGCGCGACAACGAGCAAACGTTGCGGCGGCGCTGGAGAGCATCCGGCCGTGGGTGGATGAGATGATCGTTGTGGACACCGGCTCCACGGACCGCACGCCGGAGATCGCGCGAGCACTGGGGGCGCTGGTTTATCACTTCCCCTGGTGCGACGATTTTGCCGCGGCGCGGAACGAGGCGCTGCGCTATGCCCGAGGCAAATAGATCTTCTGGATGGATTCCGACGACACCATCGACGCCGCCAACGGCCGGGCGCTCCGCGACCTGGTGCGTCGCGAGGCGCCGGATTCGCTCCTGGGTTACACCATGAAGACGCGGCCCGTGTGACTCGGACGACGGCAGCGAGGACTTCACGGAGGTCGATCAGCTCCATGTCTTCCGCAACTTGCCGTACTTGCGCTGGGAAGGGATGATCCACGAGCAGATGATCGCCTCTTTGAACCGGGCGGCTGGGACCTGGGAGAAGACGGAGCTGTTCGTGGTGCACTCCGGCTCGGACCGCACGCCGGACGGCCAGGTCCGCAAGCTGGAGCGCGACCTGCGCATCCTGCACAAGGAGCTGGCCGGGCGGCCGCTGCACCCGTTCACGCTCTTCAACCTGGGCATGACCTACCGCGACGCCGGCCGGCACGCCGAGGCCGAGCGCTACCTGCGGCAGAGCATCCACCAGTCGCAGCGGCACGAGTCGCAACTACGGAAGACCTACGCCTACCTGGTCGATTGCTGCCAGGCCCAGGGCCAGGTCGAAGCAGCCTGGCAGGCCTGCCGGGAAGGGCTGCGGCTCTTTGCCGAGGATGTCGAATTGCGTTTCTTGCAAGCCAGGCTGTTGCACCAGCAGGGAAAGCTGGCCGAGGCGGCCCAGGTGTATCAGAGCCTGTTTGCAGACGGCAGCCAGGACTACCTGAGCAGCCGCAACCGCGGCATCAGCGGCTTCGTGGCCCGGCAAAACCTGGCCGTGCTCTACGGCGAGCTGGCCGACTGGCCGCACGCCGAGGCGCAATGGCGGCACATCGTCCACGACATGCCCGGTTACCGCACCGCCTGGCAAGGCCTGGCCGAAACGCTGCTGCGCCAGGAGAAGCGCGCCGAAGCCGAGCAAGCCCTGCGAAGATTGCTGGAGCTGGAGCCCGACAACGCCTCGGCGCAGCACAATCTCCGGCTGCTTGCCGGCACGTGATTTGGTCATTCGTCATTGGTCATTCGTCAGGAAATTCAAAAGCATTCGCCAAGATGGCCAACCGGACGCCAATACGGCCACCAACATGGCCACCGAAAAAGCGCAAAACCCGAGAAAACTCTCGAACGCGGTCAAGATGGTCACGGTGCGTAAACGCCCAACAACCTGGCTCCGCCAACCTACACTCTTTGGCGGGCGCGCGGACCGTGTAATTGGGGGCGGACGGCGTCAGACCCCCCGGCTCAAAAAACGTGGCAAACTGGCAAACTCATTTTTTTCTGAACACAACTCGCCATGTCACAGTGGTTTGTGGATGAAACTGAGTTTGCCAACCGTGGTTTCCTGGACCCCTTAAAGTTCAGATTTTGTTCGCGCTTTTCTTCGTAGCCCGCGAGGATCAATCGGTGCTGCCTCGTTCAAGAGCAACCTGCCGGCTCAGACGGATTTTTTCGGAAATTCTCCAAGACCGCCATAGATCGCCAAGTGATTTGGCGGACGGATTAATGAGAAACTCCTCATCCGGGCAAGATGCCCATTGGACAAAAGAATCGGTATGCCCGTTCCCTGGGCGAGGATTTCAAGGGGCGGCAGCCCCTTGCGTGGCAACTCACCTGGCAAACTGGCAAACTCAATGACCGTCTTGGAGTCTTCAAGCGAGGCGCTCGAACATGATTACTTCACGCTCTTGACGATGAAATCCACCACCGGCTGCCGGTCCTTCGGTGCGAGCGGATAATGGCCCGCGCCTTCGTTGGTGACGACCGTGATGGGTCCACCGAGTTCCTGGTAGCGCTTCTCGACGACACGGGTCTGAGTTGCAAGCCAGGGGTCAAGGCTGCCGCAAACGTGACAGAGCGGCACGCCCGCCTTGGCCAGCGGGGCCAGGTTATTGAGCGGCGGGCTTTTCGACATATTGCTGCGCAGGATCGGATTCTCCGCATAAATGCAGGCCACCCTGGCCGGGTTGGCGATGGCCCAGGCATAGGCTTCCCCCGCGGCTCCGCCGGCTCCTTCCATGACCACTTTCCTGGCAAGGCCGTGGTTCGTCAAGTGCTCGTAAAGGGCATTCCACTGCTCCAGCACCGGGCCATTCGTATCGGTGGGCATGGGCCCGGTCACGATGTGAAAGCCCCTGGCCAGCAGGGCGAGATCGATCACGGCATCGCGATCGGTGAAATCCGCCCGGAAGACCCAGGGCTTGCCGGGAGCCGCCGTTTTCGGCACGATGACTCCCACCGAACCCTTGATGCCGTCCAGCCGGAAATCGTAGCGGTCGTAGCACTGGGTAAACCACGGCCCGCGACAGGTGATGTAGGTCTTCTCGGACGGCAAGTCGCGGTACGAGTTCTCGACGCCATAGTAAGCAGATTTCGTGAAGTTCTGGCCGGCGAAAGCGGGCGGCTTGCTGTCCTTCGGCTGCAGGCTGTGCACGATAAAGTCCGCGATCGGCCGGGGATCGCGCAGGCTGTGCGGATGATGGGCGGCGCCGTCCTTGATCAGCACGGAGATCCTGCCCCCCAGTTGCTGATAGATGCTCTCGATCACCAGCGTGTATTTGCCCAGGATCGGATCGAGACTCCCGCACACGTGAAGCAGGGGCACGTCGTGTTTGACCAGCTCCCCAAGCTTCATCAGACTGTCGCGGCTGATGGCGGGATTGTCGGCATAGATGCAGGAGACCTTGTCGGGGTTGGCGGTGGACCAGGCGAAGGCGTTGAAGCCGCCCCGGCTCATGCCGACGAAAGCCGGCTTCCGGGACAGCCCATGTTTCTGGGTGAGGAACGTGTACCAGGCGTCCCACGACTTGCCGGGATCGGACATGATGAAACCGATGTGGAAGCCGCGCTTGAGCAGCTCGATCTCGGCCTGGGGCTCGTGGTCGAAGTAACAGCCGCGCCAGGACCACGGCTTGCCAGGGGCCGCCTGCCTGGGAACGACCACGACGCAGCGCCACTGGCCGTTCACCTGGTTCCTGATGCCGTTTCTTTCGTCCGCCGCCGCCTTGATTGGGGTGATGGCCAGGGTTGCCTGGTCCATCAGGAAATCGTAGCGATCGAATCCGTGCCAGGCGGTCTTTTCGCCCGTGAAGGTCGACGCTGCTTCGGCTGGCTTTGTGGCGGTTGACTCGTCGTCGGCCCTGATGGCATGAATTGCCAAGTCCTTCGGAATCTTCTCCGACAGCGGGGCCTCCCCGCGGATCATGCGGCTGGCCGCCCCGGTCAGCTTCAAGTACCAGTCCGAGGGCAGCCCCTCATAGGTCACAAAGTATTTCCCTTCCGGGAGCTGGTTGGAGACCTTGTAGATCGCCGTCCCTTCGTTGACCTCGTCAAACATGCCGACGAAGACGGTTCGGATTCCCAAAGTTTTGAAGATGGCGAATTGCCGCCAGTAGAATTCCCCCTTGCGCCGGGCAATCATGGTTGTTCCCGGCGTTGTCCGGCGCAGGTTGTCCCACGAAAAGCCGGGAAACGCCGTCGGCATGTAACCGATCCCCAGACTCTTTAGCTCCGCCAGGTCGCTTTCCCATACGTCCTTGCGGAAGCGATCCATGGACGCGTTGTCTCGAAAGCGGCCGGCGTCCCACGGGCTGATGGCGTCGAACATCCGGTAGACCTTCGCCCAGCCAGGATCCGCGCGCGACTCGCCGCGCAACGTCCGCCAGCGCGGATCGATTCCGCCGATCAGATAGACGCCGCCGTATTGCGGATCGTTCTTGAAGAAGTTGACCAGTTCTTCACCCTGCTCGGGCGTCCACGGACGGTCCTTGAACCCTAGCCCCCACAGCAGCACTACCGGCTTATTCTGGTGGTGCAGGTAACGCGAATCCTCGCGAACCTTGACCTGGTCGCACAGGAACTTCCAGTCGTCCATGACGATCGCCGTGGTAGCGCCGCGTCCCATGGAGAGGTCGAGCATCAGCGCCCAGACCCGGCCTTCGCGATGACAGCCCTCGCGCACGTTGGCCAGAACGGTGTTCACGTGGCGAGCGCGCGCGGGACTCGTGGTCTCGCCGACGAAACGGCTCAGGAGGACGCCGTCGATGCCGTACTCCCGCATCCACTTGCAGTGCAACAGCGCCGGCCCTTTTCGGAAGCCGCTGTATAGCCGGGCGGGCGAGCCGTCGGGCATCTTGAGTCCGGGAACTTCGCACAAATCCTGCGGGGCATACTCGGAAGCATCGGGCCACATGTCGACGGTAAACCGTCCGCGGCCGGGCTGTTCCAGCCCTCGCCCCCAGTGGCCAAAACCGAAATCCGTGCCGTCGCCGGGGGTATTGAACCAGCCCTGGTAACCGCAGAGGACTTTGCCGTCCAGCGTCATCGGGTCAACATCTGTGCGCGTAAGACCCGTGTAGGGATGGAGCCACGGCGCGTGCGTATCCGAGCCCGGTGCCTGGGCTGCTGCTCGGCCACAGTCCGCCAAGAGCATCAGGAAGGCCAGGAAAGCTACGCCCGCGGCTCTGTAAAGAATTCTCGCCGCGAACTTCCCTTTGTTCAG
>DASZFN010000273.1:0-4637 GCA_035939715.1 Gemmataceae bacterium
CTGCTGTTGTAATTGGCCACCGCCAGGTCCAGGATGCCGTCGCCATTGAAATCGCCCGCAGCAATCCCATAGGGCTGGCTGCCGACGCCGAGCGCGCTGGCCTGGGCAAAGGTGCCGTCGGGCGTGCTGGTCGGCGCCAGACTCAGCGACGTCGCGGTCGCAAAGGTATTGTTCGAACGATTCTCCAAAAGGAACGGCGCCACGCCGTTCACCGTGAAATTCAGAACGAATGTGGGGTTAGCCAGGTTGCCCGCGCGGTCGGTGAGCCCAGAAATCGTGAGCTGATAATAGCCAGGTTGCAAAGGTCCATCGCTAATCCGGAAAAACGCAGAAGTACCCGTCGTGTAGGACGGCGCGCTGATGTGGTAAAGGATGTCGTCCGCGGTTCCGATCACGCCGTCGGCCCCTGCGGCCCGTAAATCATAATTGGCGGTATTGTTTACCGTCCCGGCCGCCATGTCCTCGGAGAAGCTTGCCGTGAACCGATCGATGACGGCCGTGGATGTCGAAGCCTGTGCCGGTAAAGTCGTGCCTGTGACCTTCGGCGCTACGCCGTCGGTGATGGTTGTCGTAAGCTGATACTGCGCGCGGATGCCGGCATCCGCCAGCGGGACGACATGCACATGGTAAACGCCGTCGCTGACAATGGTATAGTTCAGCGTTCCGGTGGTGCTGCTCGCCAGTGCCGTGGTGCTGCCGGCTTTTTCGATATTGAGTTGAACGTCACCAGGCTGAAGCGAGCCAAAGGAGGGTACGAAAAGGCTCAGGTTCACCTGATTGCCCGTGTTCAAGGTATCTAGCTGGTAGTAATCGCCCGGGTCGCCGATGGTGAGCGTACCCGCCGCGACGTTCTTCATCGTGCCGACGGAAGGGTTGGCAAAGTTGAGGAAGGTGGCCTGTCCCTGGGTGTCGTCGGGTTCCGTCTCCATCTGCGGGCCGTTGCGCACCTGGTCCACGCGCAGCTGGTAGTGAGAGGTGCCGTTGCCGCTCGGCGTAACCAGGACGTAATAATCGCCGGGGGTTTGAATCGTGAAGTTCTGAATCTGGACCGTGCCGTAGTTCGAATTACTCGCGACCGTCGTGCCGGCTGCATTTTGCAGATAGAGATAGGTGTAGTTTCCGGGGTACGCTTCGATGCGCGCCGTCACCTGGTCGCCGGCCTGGGCGCTGAAGCGCCAGTAGTCTTGATCCGACGAGGTGTTGAAAGACCCGACGCCCAGCGCGGTGAAGAAGCCGCTGCCTGCGGGCGACTCGGTCATGGGCAGCGTGGTGGCGCCGGGGATCGCATCGTTGTTGGTGTTCTCGACAACCCCGTCCGCGGGATTCGTGACCGTGAACTGCATGGTAAACGGTGTGACCGCGTTGCCGTTCTTGTCGAGGAGTCCCGGAAGGGTCTTGAACGTGTACGTGGCGCCGGGTTGCAGCGGCGCCGGGTTAATGCTGAAGTTTACGCTCGTTGAGCCGGCCGTGTAGGTCTCCGTGAGTGGCAAATCATTGCCGCCGCTGTCCTGGAGGTCATAGTCGTTCCCATTGGTTGCGGAACTGGCGGTCAAAGGCTGGGTAAAGACAAGCGAAAAACCGTCAATGGCGGTCTGCGTGTCGCCTACGCCGGCCGTGACGACGCCGCTCAGCGGCGCGTTGCTGGTGACCCATGCGGGCGCGTTGAGCGCAGTTCCACCGCCCAGGCTGCCGTTGTGATTGCCGGCCGTCCTGTCAGCCGCGGTCAGTCCAGAACCGTCATCAAGCTGCCAATCAAGCACCAGTCCGGTTTCGTTGCCAACCGGCGGCGAGGTCATATCGGCCTGAATGTTGGCGTCGCTGCGTGCGACGTTCCAGATGTTGACGTCGTCAATGGTGCCGTTGAGGTAGGCTCCGCTGCCGAGGTTGGTGCTATCCGTGGCGCCGAACGCGTAATACAGGCCGTTGCCGTTTTGCCACGGCGCACTTCGCGCCCCGGAAACACTGCTGGCGCTCTTTGTCCCGTCCAAAAAGCCATCAAGTACCTGGGTGGCACTATTGTAGCGCAAGGCAACGTAGTGCCAGGAGCCAAAACTTGCCTGGCCCAGCGACACGGACGACAGATTCCAAACACGCGCGCGCACATCTCCCATGCCTGTGATCTCAATCTGGCTGTCGTGCCACTGACCGTTGAGGCCTGGCTGACCGAGTTCGTCCATAAGGACCCCCGGTCCGTTTGCCTTGAACCAGAACGCAGCGGTAACGGACGTTGCCGGAAATGAACTGTGGATTTCTGGTGTAATGAGGTAATCGTTCGCGCCATTGAAAGAAAGGGCCGAACCGGCCGTATTCACCACGGTTGGCAGCGATGTACTGAAAACGGCGGTGTTGTTGGCGAGAAGTACCCGCTTCTCGAGTCGTTCGAGATGCAAGTTGCGCCGCCAGTTTGCCGGGAAATCGTGTGGCAGACGCTTGACTTTGGCGATCTTCTTGAGCCACCGGCGGAACAGCGATGCCGCCATGGAGATGCTCCTTGCGCTCATGGCCGGTCAGGGACAGGCGGAGGCAGGCCCGCGTACGGGTCTGCCAGCCCCTCGGCAGCCGAACTCTGTTGGGTCATTCCGTGCCTATCCAACACACCACGCTGCGGATCCGCGCGAAGCACGCATCCCTTGGCGCTGGGTGCATTGAGCGCTCCGCACACAGAGTCGCTTCTGGCAGCCTCAATCTCTGTTCCTGAGCCGAGTTTCCGTCCGCCGTGTGCCCGGGCGCGTAGTCGAGATGGCGCCCAGAGCATCCTCGTTGGCGTTGTGCCTGAACTCACGGCTGCCGGAAACACCGGGAGAGAACCATTGATCCCACATCCAGGACCGCTTGTAAAGTAAAGAATCGAAGAAAGTCGGCGCAGGGAACGCAAAACTCAGCGATGAAGAGCGGCTCGCTGGCAGCCACAGCGCGCCAGCAAGCTCCTTTGCAAAAATAGAAGAAATCATAAATTGAACCGCTTGCGAATGAAATTGTGCTTGCATTCCCCCTCCGCACACAAATAATAATGGTCTTCCCCGGAAAGCTTGAACTGTTCTATGTTTCTATGTTGATACGGACGAGTGGCTAGGTCCCCCTCACGAAAGCGCGCTGCCGTGGAAGCCTTGTTCGGCAACTCCGAGGCACAGTGCGCGATGAGCGGCATCGTTCCTTTTCTATTGCAGGACTTTCAAGGAGATCAGCATGTTCACTTCCTGGTCGCGCCGGTATGGCCGCTCGCCTGGCTTGACTTCGAAACCACGACGCGCCCAGGGCATCAGGAATCGCATTCTTGATGTTGAGTTGCTGGAAGATCGCACCGTACCAGCTCCCCTTACCAATGGCGCTTTCACGCAAGCCGTTGATTTCACGCAACCCCCTAACGGCCAGAACTGGCAAGCTTCCGACGCTAACTTCGTCAGCGTGTCCGCCAGCCCTTCGGGTGGCCAGGCCTACATTCAGGACAACGGTCAATTCTTTGTCACCACATCCCTCTACCAGGACTTCCAGCTACCGAGCAACCTGCCGAACAACGCAAGCCTTTCGTTCACGCTCAACGTCGTCACTACGGATGACTTATATTTTCAGCCGCCTGGTTTCGGCGCCGCCTTGCTGGACTCGGCAAGCGGGCTTTCCCTGGTGCCGACCGTCTCCTCCTCGGACTCGTTTTATACGCGCGATCTCTTTGACGGAAACACGGGCCTCATCGCCTCAGGGGTAACCGAGACCTGGGTGAACCCTGCTCAGGCCCCGGCGGTTGTCACCATCGGCGTCCCCGGCCAGGACACGCCGACCCCGGCAACAGCCCAGGGTCAGCAGTTCAACGTCACGGTGGCCATCCCGAGCGTCCTCGCGGGCAAGGACGCAGAGATCCTTTTCCAGGTTATCTCCAATGGGAATGGGCGTGCCAGCGCGTCGATAGCGCAAGTCGCCGTCAACACCTCGGCCACGCCCGTTCTCACTTCGCTCAGCCCCACTTCGGCAACCGAAGGAAACGCGCCCTTCACTCTGACGGTCAACGGCAGCAATTTCGACAGCAGCTCGACCGTGGACTGGAACGGCACAGGCTTGACGACCACATTCGTGAGCGGCGCGGAACTTCAGGCCGTCGTGCCGGCCTCCGACATTGCCGAGGAAGGCAGCGCTAACATCACAGTGGTTTCCGCAAGCGGCGAGTCCAACGCCCTGTCTTTTGCCATCGGCCCCGACCCAGCGGTGTCGGCGACAGGCATCAACTTTAGCCCGGGGGAAGCGCAATTCGGGACCAATGATGTGGCGACGTTTACCGATCCGGGTGGCGCCGAGGCGAATGACGGCAGCCACTACAGCGCCACCATCGATTGGGGCGACAATTCGTCTTCTTCTGGGTTTATCAGCTTCAGCGGAACCCTCGGGTCGAAGGCCGATGCCTTTACGGTCACGGGGAGTCACAACTACAGCGAGGAAGGCAGCTACCAGGTCACCACGACCATCAACCATGAAGGGATCATCACCACGACGACGAGCATGGCCACGGTGGCCGACGCCAACCTGGCCGGGAGCAGCGCCGCCACGGCGGGCGGCACCGAGGGGGCGGCCGACAGCAGCGTGCTCTCCGGAGCAACCTTCCGCGACGCCAATTCCGGGGCGCCGGCCGGCGACTTCAAAGCCGTGAT
>DASZFN010000274.1:0-4002 GCA_035939715.1 Gemmataceae bacterium
CAGTAGGTCAGCTTCGGCACCAGCGGACACCGGGGCACGCCGCTGAGCGGCACGTTCTCCGGGGGCGGCACCAGCGGCGCATCGCGATAAAGGGCATTCCCCCAGCTCCAAGATGGTCTTCGAACGGAAGTACCCAGGAGCCACTGCCTCGGAGAAGGTATCTTACCGGCGGCCAAAGCGGTCCAGCAAGAAAAATCCGATACGCCGTGGAAATACCCGGTTTGCATGATTATTGCGGGTCGGTACTAAACACTCGCATCCCGGCGAGCAAGGCCTCAATTTGTTCCTGCACCGCGGGGCTCTGATTGACGACCAGCGCCACGCCAAGAGGGTAGAACTCGATGGTGCCGCTGCCGCCCATCGAGGTCCACGTCTGCGGTTCAACCACCTTAACGATCAGGCGAATCAACTCCTCTGCGCGGGTCTTTTCCTCTTCGGGGGTCTTTTTCTCTTTGCTGACAACAAAGTCGAGAACAGGATGGATTCTTACCACGAGCGTGGGGCGCGGCTGCCCGATAATCAGGACCCCTTCGTGAATGTCGTAGCCCAGGTAAAGATCCTTCAGCGCCAGGCGCAGGGCTGTGCCAAGCATGACATTGTCCAATTTCATGGTGATTGGCTGATCCTCGCTGACACCCACGCCCGCTAAGGCCTGGTGATCGATAACAATGTTCAGGCCAAAGGTGGCGGAGACATCTTCGAGCATTTCCCGAAGCGGCACCGACTTGACGTGGAAGCTAACCACGCGCTTCAAGACCTCTGCAATATCCTTTTCCTGGCGTGCCCGTCCCTTGACCTGCACCAGTGAAGCCCGTACGGGCCTGTCCGACTCACGGGCGACGCCGTCCGGGGCAGCGCCCGAGCGGAACAGGCCGGCGCCCCCGCCAATAACACTTACGGACAATATGACGGCCGAGATGATCTTCAATTTGGTCATGAACATCGAGCGCACGACTCCTTCCGCTAGGGATAGCACCGGGCCGCTTAATGGACCCGCGGCCGATGCAGGGTTGGCCAGTGCCACGGCGGCCTGGACTGTATGGCTAACAAGGGTAGAAGCCGGGGCATCGGCTTGCAGGCTTAGCGCCCCGGCTACGGCGCCGCCGGAAAGCGCGATGCCGCGCCGGGTCAGCCGGCGCGCCAGCAGTACGCGGGCGCGTGCCAGGCGTCCGGACAGCGTCCCTTCGCGCCAGCCCAGCAGGCAGGCCGCCTCGCGCCGCGACTTCCCCTCGAGATCGCACAGGACAATCGCCTGGCGATAGCGCTCGGGAAGGCCATGGAGGGCTTGGTCAAGCAGCGGCAGCCAATCGTTTGGCTGCGGCGCAGGCGCCACCTGCTCGGCATGCCTGGCCATGTGCAGCTCCTTGAAACGGCGTCGCGCACGAGCGGCCCGTGCCTTGAGGGCGGTATGATGAGCCACGCCGTAGAGCCAGTTGCCGAGGTTACGCCGGTCCCGCAACCCGGCCGCCTTGCGAACCAGGACCAGGAACGTAGCTTGAAATGCGTCCTCGGCGTCCTGTCCATGACATAAGACCCGCCGACAAACGCCCAGGACCATGGCCGCGTGCCGGTGCACCAGCGTGGCAAAGGCCGCCTCGTTCCGCTGGCTAAGAAAGCACTCCAGAAGCTGGCCATCGCTCAGGCCGGCATCCGAGCGGGCCATAAACACGCGCCGAAGATGAGACAAGAGATCGTTAGCCCGGCCGTCTGCCATGACGAGAGACTCCTCAGCCTGCCCTAGACGCAGGAATTACTGCCGTTCGCTATGTAGATGTTCCTCGAAATGGCCCGGCGCGTACACTATTTCTTCTTTAGCGCGGGCTTGGCATGCAGCGTCATCCCGCGGTGGCGGACGGCGTCGCCCGCGCGGAGGCCCTGTGAGTCGGAGTCCGCTCCAGCAGTGGAAATGATAGAACCAGGCCCCGGCCGAGGGCAAGGGCGTAACGGCTGAGGGTGTCGAGGGTGGGGTTGACGTGCTGGCCGGCCTCCAAGCGGCTGAGCGTAGCCTTGTCCAGACCCCGCGGGCCGCCACCTGGGATAGACTCAAGTTGGCATCCCGGCGTGCCTTCTTCAACGCATCCACGGCCTGCCAGGTCGCGAGGAACGCCGCCTGCGACACGGGCGCCTCGCGGGAAGCGATGAGTTGCTCGGGTGTCGGCCTTTCATGCTGGAATCGGTCGCGGATCTCTTTGATGCGTTTCGCACTGAGCTTCTTAGCCACGGCGTTTACCTTTCGGTGCAGCATCATTCCCACTCAATCGTCGCCGGCGGTTTGCTGCTTATGTCATAGACCACGCGGTTAATCCCCGGCACGCGATTGATAATACGCGTGGAGATCTTGGCCAGCAGCTCATAAGGAAGATGAGCCCAATCGGCGGTCATGAAATCCTCGGTCTGCACGGCGCGTAGCGCGATCACGTTCTCGTAGGTGCGGTAATCGCCCATGACGCCCACGGATTGAACGGGCAGCAACACGGCAAACGCCTGCGCCGTTTGCCGGTACCAGCCGGATTCCTTCAATTCCTCCAACAAGATGGCATCGGCTTTGCGCAGCGTTTCGAGCCGTGTCGCCGTGACCGGACCCAGACAGCGCACGGCCAGGCCCGGGCCGGGGAAGGGATGACGCCAGACCAGGGTCTCCGGCAGGGCGAGTTCCAGGCCGAGGCGGCGGACCTCGTCCTTGAACAGGTCCTTCAAGGGCTCGATCAATTCGAAACCGAGCTCGCTGGGCAAGCCGCCGACGTTGTGATGGATTTTGATGTTGGCTGCCGGGCCGTCGCGCGAGGCGCCGCTTTCAATGACATCGGGGTAAAGCGTGCCCTGGGCCAGAAAGCGGGCGTTTTCAATGCGCTTGGCTTCGTCCTTGAAGACGTCGATAAATACATGGCCGATGATGCGCCTTTTTTCCTGCGGGTCGGTGACGTTGGCGAGAGCCGTCAGGAAGCGCTCACGGGCGTCCACCACGTGCAGGTCGGCATGGAAGTGGTCGCGAAAGGTGCGGCGGACTGCTTCGGATTCGCCCAGGCGGAGCAAGCCGTTGTCCACGAAGATGCAGGCGACCTGGGGGCCGACGGCGCGGAGCAGCATGGTGGCGGTGACGGAGGAATCGACGCCGCCCGAAAGGCCGCAGATGACGCGGTGGCTGCCGATGCGCTGGCGCAGGCCGGCGATGGTTTGCTCGATAAACGACTGCATCTGCCAAAGTCCCTGGCAGCCACAGGTGTCGTAAAGAAAGTTGCGCAGCATCAGGCTGCCGTGCGGCGTGTGGCTGACCTCGGGATGGAACTGAAGGCCGAAGACCGCTCGGCTGCGATGACGCGCGGCGGCCAGCGGGCAAGTGTCCGTGGAGGCCAGGGCCAGCCAGTCGTTGCCGACGCTTTCCACGCGGTCGCCGTGACTCATCCAGACGACGGTTTCCTGAGGGACGCCGGCAAAGAGCGTGTCCGCCTCGTGAACATGGCACAGGGCGCGGCCAAACTCGCGGCTGGGGCCGGGCTTGACCTCGCCGCCCAGGGCCTGGCAGGCGAGCTGCATGCCGTAGCAGATGCCGAGGATCGGAATGCCGAGATCAAAGATAGCCGGATCGCAGTGCGGGGCGTTCGGCTCGTAAACGCTCGCGGGGCCGCCGGACAGGATCAAGCCCTTGGGTCGTAACTCGGCGACCCGGGCGGCGGGAAGGTCGTGGCGAACGATCTGGCAGAAGACGTTTTGTTCGCGCACGCGGCGCGCGATGAGCTGGACGTACTGTGCGCCGAAGTCGAAGATCAGAATCCGTTCATTCTCGGGAAGCAGCGTCATTTCGACTCACAACCTCTTGGACGGGGGGTTCTTCGTCGGAGCAGAGCGCGAACAATTCCTCGAGCACAGACTTATCATCAATGTGCCCGTTACTGCGGAAACGCTCGACATAGATTTCCCCGTCGACAAAAAAATCGACTTCCCAATGCTCTCCCGGCGCCGAGACTTGTACGCGGATCGCATCTTCCAGCCGTTTGCATAATT
>DASZFN010000275.1:0-4018 GCA_035939715.1 Gemmataceae bacterium
GGGGCTTGCAGGTCCCAGTTCGCTCCGGAGATTAGGGATAGCCGCCTCGAGTATCCGGACCACGTCTTCGCTCCGGCCCATGCCACTGGCCACCACAGTCAGGTTTTGCATCAACCTTAGGGTCAGCCAGTTGGTCTGGCCAAGTGTGCGAACGGCGCTCCCATAAGCTGGCTCTATAAGCGCTAAGGCGTCCCCGGTTCGACCTAGCTCGCGGTAAGTAACTGCCAGCTCATAAGTAAGTAACAGTATTTTAGGGTCTTCCGGGCCGAGTTTCGCGGTAAGTCGCGGAAGTGATTCTTCCAGCAGCCGGGCCGCCTCGGCAGTTCTGCCGGCAGCGTTATACGCGAACGCTAGGTGCAGCACCTGGTCGGCGTCTTCTGTCGGCAGACCCTGTTTGACACGATACTGTAAGAGTTCCGCGCCCACTTTCTTGGCCTCTTCGGATCGGCCAAGCTCTCGGTATGCATAAGTCAAGTTTCCCAGCGATACGACTGTCACCGGATGCTCCAGGCCGAGGGTTTGCCGGCGGCGAGCGAGAGACTGCTCGAGCAAGCGTAATGCCTCAACCGATCGCCCTGAGGAGAGGTATTCGCGCGCCAAACCGAATTCGAGGTCCGCCGTGAACTTATCGTCTTGTCCGTAGTGCAGCTTGGCTAGCGCGTACGCGCGCTCGAGTTGAGCCAGGGCGAGTGCTTCTTCATTGAGTTGAGCATAGGTATAGCCGAGCACCGCACGGAGCTGGGCTTCCACGCGCGGACGTGTCGCGAAGGCAACTGCAATCTTTGGCTCGGCTGAGTCCAGCGCCTTGCGCAAGGTAACGTCCCGCCCCAGGCCTATTTTCGCAAGGGGCGGCCGCGCCGCGGCGAAGACGTTGTTCTTGACGAACTCAAGGACTTCGTTAGCGGTGGCATCAGACTCCTTGGCCGCTGCCTCGGCAGCCCGAGCTTTGCGCTCATTGTCCCGTGCCTCGGACTCGCGCCGCTCCGCGAGCCTGCGTTGGTCGTCCGCGTCGGCCCTCTCCTGGCGTGCCTGTGCTTCCGCTTCGAGGGCTTTCGCTTCCGCACGCATCGCCCGCGCCGCCTGCCAGCCACTGACAGCCGCGCCGGTTAGCAGCAACAGCGTCACGGCTGCCGCCGTAGTCAGCGCCGCCCGGTTCTTCCGTGCGAACTTTCGTAGCCGATAACTCGCCGACGGCGGGCAGGCCTCGACCGCCTCATCGGCCAAATGACGCTCGATGTCCCGGGCCAGCCCGTTGGCCGTTTCGTAGCGGCGGGTGCGGTCCTTCTCTAGCGCCTTCATCACGATCCAATCCAGTTCGCCGCGCATCATTCGCGACAACTTGGCCGGCTCCGTCTTGCGGCTGGCCGCCAGGCTCGGCAGCGTGTCGGAGGTGCTCAGGCGCTGGCTCGGTCGCGGGGGCTCCTCTTCACGGATGAGCCGGCGAATCTCGTCGTAGGCGGCCGTGGCAAAGCGCTTCTTTGCCAGCGGCGTCGAGCCTGTCAGCAACTCGTAGAGCAGCACGCCCAGCGAATAGATGTCGGAGCGCGTGTCGATGTCCAAACCGCTCATCTCCGCCTGCTCGGGGCTCATGTACAGGGGTGTGCCGATCATCTGCGCGAAGTTTGTGTAAATCGTCCGCTCGGTCAGGTGCTGGTGGATCGCCTTGGCTACGCCGAAGTCGATGACCTTGGCCACCGGTTTGCCGTCGTGCAAGGTAACGAGCACGTTAGACGGTTTGACGTCCCGGTGGATAATCCCTTTGTGGTGAGCGTGCTGGATGGCATGGCAGACGGTGACGAACAACTCCAGCCGTTCGCGCGGGGTGAGCAGGTTCTGGTCGCAATAGTCGGTGATCGGGATGCCGCGGACCAGCTCCATGACAAAATACGGCTGGCCCGATTCCGTTGCGCCAGCGTCGAGGACGCGGGCGATGTTCGGGTGGTCCATCAGGGCCAGGGCCTGGCGTTCGGCCTCGAAGCGGGCGATGACCTGCTTCGAGTCCATGCCCGGCTTGATGATTTTCAAGGCCACCTTGCGCCGTATCGGCTCTTGCTGTTCGGCGACGAAGACCAGGCCGAACCCGCCCTCGCCGATCTGCTCCATAAGCCGGTACGGGCCGATCCGAGTCCCCGGCCGTTCAGCAATGGGCGCGTCATCGGCCGTGGCGACGGAGGAGGAGGACGGATCGAGGAGGTCGTCCGCTTCGGCATGGGCCCGGAGGAGGGCTTGCACGCGGCGGCGCAGCTTGTCATCGCCGGCGCAGGCCTCTCCAAGATAGGCGGCGCGTTCTTCGTCGGTGGCTTTCTCCAGGGCGGCGGCAAAAATGCTGGCTTCAGTCATGGCTCGGTTCCTCGGAAACAGGGAAACGCAGCGTTGTCTATACTTCCATGCGCCCTTTCTGGGCACATCGCACCACGGTTAAGCGGTTTTTTCTTGGCCGATCTCGACCCGCAGCCAGGCGCGGGCATAGGCCCACCAGCGGTCGGCCGTGCTGGGCGAGATGCCGAGCAGGGCGGCCGCCGCGTCGAGGCTCAGCCCGGCAAACGACCGGAGCTTGAGCAATTCTGCCTTTTCCGGTTCAAGGGCGGTGAAACGCTCCAGGGCTTCATCCAACGCCACGAGTCGCTCATCGCGCCCGGAGGCCGCCAGGGCGTCGGGGTCCAGGTCAATGCGCTCCAGATCGCCGCCGCGCTTCTGCCGGCGCTTCCGCCGCGCATTTTCGACCAGAATCCGGCGCATGGCTTCGGCGGCTGCGGCAAAGAGATGTCGGCGGTTGTGCCAGGCGCACTCGCCGTCGCCGACGAGCCGCAGGTAGGCCTCGTGGACCAGGGCGGTGGCCTCCAGAGTCTGGCCGGGCTTTTCCTGGGCCAGCCGTTGCGCTGCCAGTCCCCGCAATTCGTCGTAGACCAGCGGCAGCAGCTGCGCGGCGGCCTGCGGATCGCCTTCCCCGATGGCGTCCAGGATGCGGGTCACTTCGCTCATGAGGTTTATGATAGCTGAGGCAAGACCCACCGGGAGTGACCAATTCAGAGAAGACCGACGACGGGACTTCAAAGCGGGTGAACCGGAGGGGGCGGGCCGTAGATATATATGCCAACGGTAATGACCGTTTGGTATACCATCTGAATCGCGACTGGTCATCAATCTCTTTCATCGGTCGCGCAGGTACAACCGAACGTACGCATGGGTCTTTCACTCGTCGACACTTTTTTCCTTGAAATAACCAACGAGCAAATCTGAGCGGCCCCTTCGGACCTGGAAAACCCGATTTTCATTCTTGACCCGTCTTTCGTCGCGTGGGACTATACGGCGCAGGTTTTTAGAATCAATGGTGAGCCGCAGGCTGGCCAATCCGGCGGGAGGCTCGAATGGAGGATTTCTTCTTCAAAGAGGTACTGTGGGAATATCTCGTTGATCTTCCCCTACACCTGATCTGTGTCATTGGGATCGTCCTTGCACTGGTATTCTACCGTCGGCATCCCGCCGTCTCTGTCCTTACTCTTTGCGCTCTTACTCTGGTCATCCTCCTTGACCTGATTGGACCTTGGACCATGCTGGTGGTGGAAGAAAAGGCAAGGGCTGGTTGGAAGGAAGAATCGATCCGGAGTTTGCTTAGAACGATCAAGGTGGGCTACCGCTTTGTCAATATGATTGCCTATGGCCTTTTGCTGCTCGCCGTGTTTGGCTGGAGACCGAGAGTGGCCAACAAGGAGATGGGTTACGATGCTGTCGTGCCCGCGTCGCAGCCGCACTAATAGTCGGGGGCCTTCCCTTTCCTGGAGTTGTACTGATTCAGGCTAAAATTGGACTTTAGCGTTCGCGGCGTATGCCTCCTTGTTCGCCACGACGATATCGCTGGTGTCCGGATTCCCAACCCAGAACGCTTCGAGGCGAGAATGGCCAGCGCCAGGACCGTACCCAAATCGACATGGCCAGCCACCGTCCTTGGCGCGTTGAGACGCCAGCCCGCCGCCATTTCCCTGACCCGCAGACGTCGCATGAGACTGGAGCACGTGGC
>DASZFN010000276.1:0-12345 GCA_035939715.1 Gemmataceae bacterium
AAGCAGTTCAGAGAGCCAGAGCACACCAAGCCGACGAACTCCTTCACCTGCCGGACAAGCCGGCAGGGGTCGACGATACAAGAACAGCGCCTGCTAGCCGCCGAACTGTTCACCTGCCGGACGAGCCGGCAGGGGTCTAGCCAAATCGAGGGACAGGCGCAACTGAAAACTTGCGCCTTGGAATGAGGATTTGCGGACATTACTTTTGTCCGCGTTCATAAACGTCGGCGGACGATCTCTAATTGAAAAGAGCCGAGAAGCGCTTGCCCCAGGTACATGAGGCGATAGCTTGAGCCCAAGCGAAGCAACGATACTTCTTGCAATTCACGCCAGGTGCCGAATGACGCGTTATCGCTGGGCGCAATGGGGAGACATCAATGCCTTCTTCGGGCTCATGCTCGATAATGTCGCGGTCATGATCTTGCTGGTGGTTGGCGTTACCTCGACCACGGACAGCGCTGACCATTTCAGCGCGGCCTTCGTGCTGGGCCGAATGATCCCGGGCACGGCCATTGGCGTCTTGATCGGCGACCTGGTGTATACGGTGATGGCGTTCCGCCTGGCCAAACGCACGGGACGGACGGACATCACGGCCATGCCGCTCGGCCTGGATACGCCAAGCAGCATCGGCGTGGCGTTTTTCGTGCTGCTGCCGGCGCTCAAGGATGGGAGAACGCAGCTCCGCCTGGACCATGACACAGCCATGGTCTACGCCTGGCATGTGGGGGCGCTGCTCCTGATAATGATCGGCGCCTTCAAAACGGTCTGCGCGCCCCTGGGCAATGCCGTGCGCCGCTGGGTGCCGCGCGCCGGGTTGCTCGGTTCGCTGGCGGCCATCGCCCTGGCGTTGATCGCCTTCATGCCGCTCGCCGACTACATTGCCGCGCTGCCGGTAGTAGGTTTTGTGTCGCTGGCGGTGATCCTGATCACCTTGCTGGCGCATCGTGCCCTCCCCGGCAAGATCCCGGGCGCGCTGGCGGCCGTGGTGGCGGGAATCGCGATCTACTTGATTTGCCAGGCGCTGGGGCAGGCGCCGCCGCCGAAGGGTAGCAGCTTCATCAAACCGGTCCTTGATGTGCCGGCCCAGGTGTGGCAGTGGCACTGGTGGCAGCAGGTGGCAATCGCGGCGTTCGCCAAGCTGCCGATCTTCTTGCCGTTCGCGCTTGCCACCATTGTCGGCGGCATCGACTGCACGGAAAGCGCCGCCGCGGCTGGGGATGAATATGACACGCGGACCATCCTCCTGACGGAGGGGCTGGCTTCGGTGGCGGCCGGGGTCTGCGGCGGCGTCATTCAGACGACTCCCTACATCGGCCAGCCGGCTTACAAGGTCATGGGCGGACGGGCAGCCTACACCCTGGCGACCGGTTTGTTTATCGGCGCGGCGGGGCTGTTCGGTTGGCTGACGCACCTGTTTGAGTGGCTGCCGCAGGCGGCCATGTTTCCCATCCTCGTCTACGTCGGCCTGGAAATCACTTCGCAGTCGTTTCGGGCGACGCCGTCCAAGCATTATCCCGCCCTGGCGATCGCGTTTCTGCCGGCTCTGGCTTATTTGGCAACGATTCCGGTGGACATGGCGTTTGCCGGGCACACGCCAAACGACGCCCATGCCGTGCAGTTTCTCTCCACGCTGCGCTGTCTGGCAAACGGCTTCATTGTTACCAGCCTTCTCTGGGCCGCGGCGCTGGCAGCTCTGCTCGACGGCCGGCTGATAAGAGCGGCCATCTATAACGTCGTGGCGGGGATATGCGCGTTGTTCGGCGTCATCCACTCGCCGCTCAATCCCGCAGCTATTGCGCTGCCGCAGGACGTTCTTGCCCGACTTCCTCAGCCGCCCGGCTATCAGACGCCTTATCACTGGACAGCGGCTTACGGCCTGACCGCGTTATTGTTGGTCTGCCTTGCCCCTTTTGGCAAATCAGCCGAAGGTCAGGATCAGAATCCTGACCTACCAACGCATTGACTTTCGCCCCCTGGGTGCAAAGACTTACGAAGTGCTGTTCGGGATGCATCGCCTTCGCGATATCCTGAATTAGGAGACAAACTCTATCTCGGAGAAACTCCGCATGCCTCGGGCCTCCTGCCTTCCGGTCCTGATTACCCTGGCCGTCATCGCCGCGATCGGTTCTCGTTCGCCGGCAGACCAGGATACCATCGCCTCCGACGAGCAATTGTTGAAGCTGAACAAGATTGCCACGGACAACGCCGGACTGCTGGCGTTCTTGCGAAAGAATTCCCTCAGCGATGAAGAGCTGCGGCAGGTGGAGAGCCAGATTCGGCAACTGGGGCACGGGGCCTTCAAGACGCGGGAAGACGCGACGTCGACGCTAATCGCCAGCGGCATGCCGGCGCTGTCTTTGTTGCGGCGGGCGACACATGACCGCGACCCTGAGATCGCACGCCGGGCGGACGCCTGCGTGGAAGCGATCGAGCGCGAGCGGGTGTCGCAAGCGGCCCTGGTGGCGGCCGCAATCCGTGTGCTGGCTCAGCGAAAACCCCCCGGAGCCGCGGCAGCATTGCTGGCTTATCTGCCGTTCAATGAAGACGAGTGGGCGGAGGAAGAGATCTTCCGTACGCTCAAAACGCTTGGCCTGCGCGACGGCAAGCTGGATCCGGTCTTGCTCACCAGCTTGCACAGCCTCGAGACGGCGCGCCGCGGAGCGGCGGCGTATGTCGTCGCCCGTCACGGCGATCCGGAACAACGCAGCGTCGTGCGCAACTTGTTGATCGATCCTGATCCCAAGGTACGCCTGTGGACCGCCCAGGGTCTGCTCGGCGCTGGTGATAAGAGCGCGCTGCCGACTTTGATCGCACTGCTGGGGGAAGGGCCGATCGGGCTGGCCTCAAAGGCGGAAGAATTGCTCTCCCGCGTCGCAGGCGATCTGGCTCCCCATGCGACCATGAGCCACGGCGCGATGGAAACGCGGCTGAAGGCGCGGGATGCCTGGGCCGCGTGGTGGCGGGATCAGGGGCAGCGGCTCGATTTGACTCATTTTGAAGATGTTCCGCAACAGCTCGGCCTGACGCTCGTCGCGGAAATGGACAGCAACAAGGTGTGGGAGTTCGGCCCGGACGGCAAGCCGCGCTGGCAGCTGCAGAACTTGCAAGGTCCCATGGACGCCCAGCTCCTTCCCAACGGCCACGTGCTTATCGCGGAATATCAAGGGCGCCGCATAAGCGAGCACGATATTCACGGCCGGATGATTTGGAGCAGGCCCGTGAACGGCAGCCCTATCGGTTGCCAGCGGCTCGCGAATGGCAATACCTTCATCGCCACGCATAACAGCATGTTCGAGGTCACGCGCGAAGGCAAGGAAGTACAACTGCCCGCGCTACCCGGCGGCCTGTTTATCTTTAGCGCCCTGAAATTGGCGAACGGCCACATTGTTTGCATCGTGAATCCCGGCTTCCTGAAAGAGTTTGACGCATCCGGCAAGCAGCTCAAAACGATCCGCGTCGGCAAGAATAACGGCGGCTGGTGCGGCGTGGAAGCACTTCCCGGCGGCCGTTATCTGGTGTCGCTGTTTGGTGAAGGCAAGGTCGTCGAACTCGACAATGAGGGCAAAAAGACCTGGGAATGCGCCGTTGTCGGCGCCAGCCATGCAACGCGCTTGCCCAATGGGCACACGTTGGTCGCGAGCATGATGAACCGGCGCATCGTCGAAGTAGATCGTGATGGGAAGACGGTGAAGGAGGCCGTGACGGACGGGCGGCCATGGAAGGTGAGACGAAGATAGAGCACTGAGTACCGAGTACTCGTGGCTCTTGGCCCGTCTCTCTTCCGATCAGAAATCGTACTGATCAATATTCTCCGCGGTAAACTTCATCGGCGGTCCGAGCAGTACCTCATAGCCGTCGCGGGCTTCGATGTCGCCTAGTCGGCCGGCGCGGATTTTGCCCTCACCTTTCATGTGCCCTTTTCGTACCAGGTCGGCGACATGCACGGTCAAGTAACCGAGATCGACCGGTTTCCAGAGGATGACTGTCTTTACGGTGCCGTTGTGCACATACTTGCGCATCTCCCGCGGTAAGGACAGGCCGACGACATGGACCTGGCCTTTCTTGCCCTGCTGCTCCACGGCCTCGGCCGCTGCAGGAAAAGCAATCGATGTGAGGCCGATGATGCCTTTCAGGTCGGGGTGCGCCTGGATCATGTCCTTGGCGCGGTCGATGCCGAGCTTGCTGTTTTCCTGGCTCTCGTATTCGTCCAGGAGCTGGATCTTGGGATAACGCGCTTCGCGATACTGCCGCATGCGTTTGGCCCACTGGCTCTGGTTGGGGGCTTGCAGAGTGCTGGTTAAGATGCCGACCTTGCCTTCCGGTCCCATTTCCTCAACCAGCGTGTCGAGGAGCGTGTGCGCGATGTCGTCGTAACTGACCTGGTTCACGAAATATTGCCGGCCGCTGTCCGCGTCGGCGTCAAAGGTGAGCACGGTGATGCCTTTGCGCTGCGCTTTCTCGAGAACGCCTGAGATACTGGCCGGATCATTGGGAGCGACGGCGATGCAGTCGTAACCCTCGGTGATCCATTGCTCCAGCATGCGGATCTGATCGCGGACGTCGTCTCTGTCGGGACCGTCGTAAACAAAATCAATGCCCAGTTCCTGGGCCGCCTCGCGGGCGCCTTGCTCGCAGGCTTTGAAGTAGGCGATGCTGGCAATTTTCGGCATCATGCCCATCTTGAATTTTCCCGCGCCAGGATTGCTGTCCCTGGCCTGCTGGGAAGCGCCACAGCCTACGGCGGATGCGATGATGACTGCAGAGAAGACGGATGCAAAGCGTGGCATGAATGTCTGTCCTGGATGGAGCCGGCGAAAGTTGGTTAAGGTGCGCCATTAACCAGACCGAAGCGCCAGCGAGTGCTCGCTCACTCTTTTTGAAGTTGCGCTTTTCTCTATTGCCCTTCGTCTCGCCAGACCCCTGCCGGCTTGCCCGGCAGGTGAAGCAGTTCGGGGGCTAGCATGTTCTTTATCATCGACCCCTGCCGGCTCGTCCGGCAGGTGAAGGAGTTCGTTGGCCTGGCTGCTTGAACTGCTTCACCTGCCGGACGAGCCGGCAGGGGTCGGGGCGAACTCAGGCGAGCCGTTCTAGCTGCTGAACTTGTTCACCTGCCGGACAAGCCGGCAGGGGTCCAGACACAAGTTCAAAGCTCGCGCTTCGGGTGGTTGAACTGCGCATGGTCATCAGTGTAGCGGCGCGGGTTCGCGGTTGCCAGCTTCCCGCCGCAAGCGCCAGCGCGCGAGCAGTTCATTGGCTATCGCAATGGCGACCAGGAAGGCGCCGATCAACAGCGTCCGCCAACTGGGGGCGATGCGGTACATGCCTTCGAGCAGAGCGGCCAGGGTCAAGGCGCCCAGCAGGGTGCCGGCAAGGTGCCCCGAGCCGCCGGTGATGCGCACGCCGCCGAGCACGACACAGGTGATCGCTTTGAGCTCCAGGTTGTCGCCCTCGGTCGCCGTGGCGGAGCGAAACTGAAACAGCGTGGCCAGGCCGGCGACTCCGGCCACCAGGCCGCTCAAGGCATAAAGCGAAAATGTGAGGCTGCGCACCGGTACCCCTGCAAAGCGCGCGGCGCGTGGATTGTCGCCGATGGCGTAGAACATCCTGCCCATCCAGGTGTGGTGGAGGAGAAGGTAATAAACCAGGAAGGTAAGGATGATGATCCAGACCGGTTGGGGTAGTCCGAACAGATTGCCGTCCCACCAGCGTGTGAGCCCGACGGGAAGGTTGCGCACTTGCTCGCGGCCGCAAATGCCGTAAGCCAAACCGCGGAAGACGGCCAGCGTGGCCAGCGTCACGACCAGCGGGTTGACGCCGGTCAGGATGATAGCTCCGTTCAGCATGCCGGCGCACAGCCCTGCCAGCAGTCCGCCCGCCAGGGCGATGGCGAGCGGCCAATGGGCGTCACGCCAGAGGACCCCGGCGACGATGGCCGAGAGGCCGACCACAGAGCCAACCGAGAGGTCGATGCCGCCCGTGATGATGATGGGCGTGAGGGCGATGGCCAGAAGAGCGACTCCGGTCCAATCGCGGCCGACGCGCTCCCAGGTTTCCCCATGCCGCAATGCAGGGTTGAGCGCGATCATCGCCGTCAGCACCAGCAGCGGCAATATGACCGGGGTCCAGCGCAGGCTCAGGAACGGGGGCCAGTGACGGAGCGTCATGGGACCGGCTCCTGAAGCAGCCGCTCGGTGTGCGGAATGCCGGGGTCCAGGCCGGCTTGCCGCAGCGCCGCGACGTGGCCCTGCAGCATCCGCCAGTCGTCCAGTGTGTCGACGTCATACCAGGGCGGCAGCAGAGCCAGGCGGCAGCCGGCTCCCGCGATGGCTCCGACGGTGTCGCGCAGAACCTGGCTGCTGCCCCACGGGATATTAGCAAATATTGCCGGCGCTTCGCGCGCGCAGCCGACCAGGTAATAGCCGCCGTCGGTCGCGGGCCCAAGCACCACATCGTGGCTGTCGAGCATTGCGAACCCATCCTGGATGTACGCGATGGGAAGTGTAGGACTGTCCGAGCCCACCAGCATAACCCTCGTGGCGCCGGTGCGAAACTGTTCCGCAAAATAAGCAGTCATGCGGCAGCCGAGATCGCCTTCCCCCTGGGGCGCGAGCGTGAACCGATGTGCGGCAAGGGATTCAAAGTAGGGACCTGCGTCGGGCGGAGTGAAGTACAGGCTGCACGGGGCCGCAACTTTCGCGAGACGCTGGATGGTATCGAGCAGAAAGGCCTCGGCGACGGCCGCGGCCCAATGGTTGGACACGGCAGCCGCCAGCCGCGTCTTTACCTGTCCCGGCCGGGGTGCCTTGACGAATAGGCCGAGCATCCGTCGTTCGGACCTTGGTTGAGCTGCCTTTGTCATCCCAGCTTATTAGATAGTGGGCGGGGGCCGGCTTCCAGAAAATTGTAGGATGCGGCTAACGAATTGCGCAGAAACGGGCAGAAGCAAGCTGCAGAGGTTCACCTTTTCCGCGGCGCGTGCTGCTCGACGATGTTCTTGACATAGGCCGTGTAGTGTGCTTCGAGACCGGTCAGGTCACTGCCGAACGCCTGCTGAAAATTGGCCAGCCTTCGTTCCGCGACGCGCTCGGAGTAGATGAGCTTCAGGTAGGTGCGCAGGCGATGCGGTTGCTCCTCGATGAGCATGCGAAAGAGCGCCCAGCTCTGGGCGTAGCCGAGCAACGCCAGTTTGACGTCGGTCGTGCGAACCCAGTGGTCGCTCTCCAACAATTCCTTGAGGGACAGCAGCTTTTGCTTGGCGCGAATCGTTTCAGCCAGGCTCCAAACGCGCGGCGGATCGATCTCGCCAATGCCCTGCCAGCTGCCGTTGGCGGTCGCCTCGCAGTAGCAGGCCAGACCCTCGGCGAGCCAGGACGGTACGTCGGCCTGGCGGTTAAGCATGCCGCAGTTAAACGAGAGCTGGTGTGCGACTTCGTGCATGATGGTGGCAGTGTTGGCATCGGCACGGGCCTCACGGGCGCGGCGATCCATGTCGTCGAGGTACTGGAGGCGATCCATCTGCAGAAAGATCTTCTGGCTTTTCCGCAACGCCTCCTGTTTTTTGGCGACAAAGGCCTCATTGCGAGCAAAGTCGTACATGACCAGGCGATTGCTGGCGGGTTGATAGAGCCCGGTGATGTCGGAAGGCATCTTGCGGCCAAGGTAAGCTTCGAAGCCTGCTTGTGAATCGAACATCGACACCTGCAACTTGGAGGCGGGGGAATAGAGCGTCAGGTTCTTGCGGCGGAAGTGATCGTAAAAGAGCCGGTACTGCGTCTCGCACAGCTTGAGCCGGCTGTTGCTGAATCCCTCCTCGGCGTTGCTCATGCCCAGGAAATGTTCCGACTCATACGGGACCAGCGTGGGCAGCTTGTAACGGCTGACCAGGCCTTGCAGGTCCTTGCCGAACTCGGCGGCTTCAAACTCCTCCTGGGTCTGAACCTGAAAGCCGCTGCACTGCAGGTAGCAACCGGGCCGGGTATCATCGTCCAGGACAACGATCCGCAACCATTTGCCCGCGTGGGCGGCGACAGGCCAGAGATACTCGCGCGGCTGGCCGTCCTGGGCCGGCAACAGGCCCGCTTCCTTCCAGCCGTTTTCCAGGCGCACGCGTTTCGGGAGAATACGCTTGCCGGCGCCCAGGAGCAGCACATCCAGGTTTTCATTGGCTGGACAGCTCTTGTCGCGGATGGCGCACGCCTTGAAGCGAATCACGCCGGCGTCCGCGGGAACAATGAAGGCGCGATGCAGAAGCGCCTTGCCGCCGCGGGCATCGCGCTCCTTGCTCGTAACCGAGTAAGCGTCCTTGGGGTCCTTGCCATTGGCGACGTCGAGCGTAAAACCCTCGCCATCCCAGCCGGCAAGTGTCCCGGCGGTAAAATCAAAGTTGGCCACATCCGGAGACTGGGCTGTGAGCAAGGCGCTCAGCAGCACCGGCAAAGTATGAAGATTCACCGTAGGCTCTCCTGGAAACAATTCCTGAGGAAACTATGTCTTAAGAAAGCAAGCGGGTCTAATTTTGACGGCACAGGAAGAGCCGCGCATGGGGTCTGGTACAATCTAATGGCAGGTGAGGCGAATTACCTGGCAGGGGCGGCGGAGTATGCTTTTGACATGGATTGCGCCTCACTTATAATCAAGTACAGGCTGCTGCGGAAGCGAAGCACGGGCGGCCGAGGTGAATGCATGGTTGCAGCCGCACGTTTTGCCGTCGGATTGAGTCACGCGGGCCGCCGGGCCGTTTGCAGCGCGGCGGTCTGGACGGCGGCGTTGCTGGTTGCGGCACCGGCCTGCATGGCCGAGCTGCCGGCGCGGCAGGACGGCCTGTTCATCTCCGTGCGCAATCCCATCGACAGCGACGTCGTCAACGCCATCAAGGCCAAGACCCGCCGCGCCATGCAGCGCAAGGAACGCCCCATCCATTTGATCGTCTACGATTTCAATCCCGGCCAGGGAGACAACGCCCGCCCGAGCGCGACCAAGGAACTCGGCTCCTGCCAGGAGTTCGCGGACTTCTTGATGGATCCGGAGCTTCAGGGCGTCACCACGGTTGCGTTCGTGCACGGCGACGTAAGCAATCACACCGTGCTGCCGGTGCTGGCGTGCCGTGAGATTGTCATGGCCTCCGAAGCTAGGCTCGGCGACATTACGCGCGGTATTTCGCCGCTTACCCAAAGCAAGATCCAAACGTACGCCGAAGCCGCCAAGGCGCAAGGCCGCTGTCCCGCCATTGTGCTCAAAATGCTCGACCCGAGCATGGAGGTCCTGGAGGGCACCTGGCGCGGCCGCGGCGGCAAGTGGTGGGTCGATAAGCGGCGCAAGACGGAAGCAGAACGGGATGGCTTCATCGCCGCCAACAATGAACCGGTCCTGCCGGCCGGCAATGTCGGCTTCTATTCCGCGAGTGAGGCGCAACGTTTCGGACTGTGCAGCCTGGTCAAGGACACCCGGCAAGATGTGGCCGAGGCGTATTTCCTGACCGCCGCCAGCCTGCGCGAAGATCCGCTGGAAGGCCGCGATCCCGTGGCCTATCGCATCACCCTCGCCGAGCCGTTGACCCGCGCCGTGGGGGAGCGGCTGCGGCGGCAAATCCGCCAGGCGATCGGCAAACGCGCCAACTTCCTGATTTTTCAACTGGACAGCAGCGGCGGCGACAGCCAGGTCGCCATCGACCTGGCCGAGGAAATTCGCCAGCTGAAAGACGATAAGGGCGAGCTGCCCGTCATGACGCTCGCGTACATTCCCCGTGATGCCTCCAGCGTCTCCACCATTCTGGCTCTGGGCTGCACCGAGATCGCCATGGGACCCAACGCGAAGTTCGGCGACTTTGACAGTTTCGTCCATGAGCGGCGCGGCGGCGGCAACCAGAACGCCGCGAAAGGCGAAGCCGACCCGGAAGGCTACAAGATGCTCATGCGCTCGCTCACCAGCCTGGCCAAGGACCAGGGCTACGAGTCGCTTCTCGTCCAGGGAATGCTCGACCGCAAGCTGACCATCTACCAGGTGCGCAGCCAGAAGGACCCGCCGGAATACAAGCTCATCACGGAAGAGGAATGGGAGGCAGACCAGGCCGACGGCGGGGCCAAGCACTGGAGCAAGGAGAGCAAGACCCTGATCAAGAAGGGCGGAGCGGATGGGCAGTTCCTCAAACTGGATGCGGCCACGGCCCGGAAGTTCGGCTTTGTGCGCGAAGTGGTGGACAACTACCCCGAGCTGTGCAAGGCGTACGCGCTCAAGGAACGCGAAGTCCGCGACATGGGCTACGATTATCTGTACCGCCTGGCAGAATTCCTGGCCCATCCCGCCGTGTCGGTCTTTTTGATCATGATCGGCATTGCCTGCCTGGTGCTGGAATTGAAAGTGCCGGGAGTCGGGCTGCCGGGCGTCATCGCGGCGGTCTGCTTTGTTCTCTATTTCTGGGCGCAGTCGCAACTGGCTGGCCAGATTGTGACGCTGGCGATCCTGCTGTTCATCCTGGGGCTGATTCTGATCGGCCTGGAGATCTTTGTGCTCCCGGGTTCTGCTATCCTGGGCATAAGCGGCGTGGTGCTGGTGATCCTCAGTCTCGCCCTGGCGACCCTGGAGAAAAAGCCGGAGACCACGCAGGAATGGCTGAGTTTCGGCAAAACGCTCGGCGGCATCGGCATCAGCCTGGCGGGCGCCATCTTGCTGGTGTCGCTCGTCGCCTGGTACCTGCCGAGCATTCCGTGGGCCAGCCGGCTTATCTTGAAGCCGCCCACGGAAGGCGAGGGGACCGTAGACGAGTTTGCCGACACGCTGGCTGCCGGACAGCAGGCGGACCTGGCGGCCCTGCTGGGAGCGATCGGCGTGGCCGCCACCACGCTACGGCCGGCCGGGCTGGCCCAATTCGGCGAGGACTATATTGATGTCGTCACGGACGGCAGCTTCATCGCCGCCGGCAGCCGCATTCAGGTGATCGAGATCGAAGGAAACCGCATCGTCGTGAAGGAAGTTTGAAGGAGCATTCATGGCTGCGTCCATGACCCTGGCCTACGTGCTCATCGTCCTAGGCATCCTTATGCTGGTGGCCGAGCTGTTCATTCCTTCGAGCGGCGTGCTGGTCGTCCTTTCGCTGTGCGCCATCGTCTTCGGCGTGACCATGACGTTCATCTACGGCGAAGACCCGACGACTGGTGTCATCACCCTGGTGTGCGTCTTCATTGCCTTGCCGCTCCTGGGCGGCATCATGTTTCACTACTGGCCCAAGACTCGTATCGGCAGGCAGTTTTTCTTGAACGGACCCGACGAGGACGCCACCATTGCCTCCATGCCGGTGAACACGGAGCTGGAAGCGCTGCGCGGCCGCTTCGGCCGGGCTATCTCCGCGCTGCGGCCGGCGGGGGTGGTCGAGTTTGACGGCAAACGCATCGACTCCATTACCGAAGGCATGATGGTCGATCCGGGGCAATGGGTGCGCTGCATCGACGTCAAGGCGGGCAAAGTGATCGTGCGCGTGGTCGAAAAGCCCGACCTCGGCGACCTGGAAACCGCAATTTTCGGCGACTAGTTCCTGCGTTTTTTATTTGACGTTCATTGGAAAACCCGCTATTTCGTAGGGCAGGTTTGTAACCTGCCTGTGCGCCCCGGCAGGTTAAAAACCTGCCCTACAAAGCCGCGGACATTGACGAAATCTGACGGTAGCACACTGCGCCTGATACAATTATCGCATCTATTACTCTCTCAAAATAGGACATCGACATGTCGTATCACGCTATCGCGGGTTTGCTGGCAAAGGGGCAAAGCAATCCGTTTTCCGGGATCCACTGGAGCTGGGTGCTGATCGGCATCCTGCTGATCGTCGCGGTGATCGTCGCGATTGTCTTCATCAGCTATTTCCAGCTCTGGGTGCAGGCGGCCCTCACTGGGGCCAAGGTCACATTCCTGGATCTCATCGGCATGAAGTTCCGCAAGGTCGATTACAGCATGATCGTGCGGCAGAAGATCGCGCTGGTTCAGGCCGGCGTCAAGGTGGAGAACCGCGAGCTCGAGGCGCATTTTCTGGCGCGCGGCAATGTGCCCAAGGTCGCCACGGCCGTTATCGCCGCGCACAAGGCCGGCATCGATCTGCCCTGGCGGATCGCGGCGGCTATCGATCTGGCCGGTCGCGATATCCTCGATGCCGTCAAGACCAGCGTCAATCCCAAGGTCATCGACTGCCCCGACCCGGCCAAGGGCCGGCCGACGCTCGACGGCGTTTGCAAGAACGGCATTCAGCTCAAGGCGCGGGCGCGCGTGACCGTGCGCACCAAGCTCGATCGCCTGGTCGGCGGCGCCACGGAGGAGACGATCATCGCCCGCGTGGGCGAGGGCATCGTCAAGGCCATCGGC
>DASZFN010000277.1:0-15373 GCA_035939715.1 Gemmataceae bacterium
CGCTGAGGTCGCGACCCTGAAACAGCACCTGGCCGCTGGTCGGCCTTTCCAGCGCGCCGAGGAGCGCCAGCAGTGTCGTTTTGCCACACCCCGACGGGCCCGTCAGCGCGCAAAAGCTGCCGGTCGTGATGCTCAAGGAGACTTCTTGCAGCGCCCGCACTTCTCGCGCGGTTCCGATTCGGAACGACTTGCTGAGATGCCGCGCTTCGACAATGACGGTTCCGGCGGCTGGCATTTATGCACGGTGGGCCATGTTCACGCGATGGGTCAAAAGTACTGACATCTTATGTTATCGCGAGAACCGGGGCAAAAGGCGAAAAACGGGCGAGCCTCTTCCGGTAATAAGTTGGGGCGACCAGGTGAAGTTTGCTGATTTTATCAGGCCGGAGGCAAGTCTGTGCCGATAGATTGCAGAAGCGGCTTCATGCAATCGCTTGCGGCTTCGCGGGGTAAGCATGCCGCCAGGCCGACGGCCAGGAGAGCCGTGTGAAAATTGTCCTTGCCACTACGATTGTGCCATTTATCGAGGGCGGCGGCACGTCCCTGGTCCAGTGGCTGGCCATGAAGTTAGAGGAGTACGGCCACCAGGTGGACGTATTCAAAATCCCGATTCATACCCAGCCGCAACACCTGCTCGAACAAATGTTGGCCTTGCGGCTCCTCGGTATGCGCGGCTACGGGGACCGGCTCATTACGATTCGCACGCCGTCGTATCTGCTCGAGCATCCAAACAAGGTGCTCTGGTTCATTCACCACTTCCGGCCGGCCTACGACCTGTGGGGCACGCCGTATCATTCGTTCCCCGCCAGCCCGGAAGGCGCTGCCCTGCGGCGTTCGATCATCCGAGCCGATGAGCAAGCATTCAAATCTGCGCGAGCCATCTTCACGAACTCGAAGATCGTTTCCGGGCGCCTGCGCGAGCACAGCCAGGTCGACTCCGAAGTCCTTTACCCACCGCTGCTGAAACCAGAGCGCTTCCGCAATGCCGGCTACGGAGATTACATTTTTTACGCGAGCCGGATCAGCTCCATCAAACGCCAGTGGCTCGCCATCCAGGCCATGGATTACGTGCGCAGCGGCGTACGCCTGGTCCTTGCCGGCCGGCCGGATGTTGAACCGGAACGGGAGCGCTTGCAGTCCGCCCTCAAGGCATGCAAGAACGCCGAACGCGTGACCCTGATCGACCGGTGGATCTCCGAGGAAGACAAGGTCCGCTGGTATGCCGGGGCCCTCGGCGCCCTCTACTTGCCCTACCTGGAAGACTCGTATGGCTACGCCTGCCTGGAAGCATGCCATGCCGAAAAACCGGTCATTACCTGCAGCGATTCCGGCGGTCCGCTGGAACTGATCGAGAACGGCCGGACCGGCCTGGTAGTCGAACCGGATCCGCGAGCACTGGCCGAGGCGATGGACCGCCTATTCGATGACCGCCAACGCGCGGCGCGCATGGGCACAAGGGCACGGGAGCGCATCCGCGAGTTGGGAATAAGCTGGGACCACGTGATCGCGCGGTTGACGGCATGAGGATCGCCGTTCGAGCGCTCCGCTGCCCCAATGCGTGCAGCCGAGTTCTGGCTGACGGATCATCGGCGGGCAAAACGGCAGTGGACAGTTTCGTGGGTGCCGAGCACGCCGCGTGTGTGTGTGCGTGTGTATGCGCGCGCAATGCAATCCATTATGGGGGTTTCACGCCTAGGTTCCGATGACCCAGATTGAGGGTTAGATCGTCAGGGCCGAGTCATACGTTGTCGACTGCCTGGCGCAGCCGCCGTAACGCCATGCGCATTTGCTGCTTCACGGTATCCAAAGGGCAACGGCGTATGCGGGCGATCTCTTCATAGTCCAGGCCCTGATTCTGGCGCAACAAGAAGATTTCCCTTTGCTCGGCTGGGAGAGAAAGCAAGGCTTGTTGCGTTGCCGCAATTTTGCTGTCACGTTCATCTTCAGCCGGGCGCAGCATGGCATTCTCCAGCGACTTGAAGGCAGCGCGAGACGAACGCTTGTTCGGCTCCGGCTTGCGCTCCTGGGGACTCGCGCGGACCACGCGGGGCGAGCGGGCCCTAAGATTAATCCCGTAGAAGCCCGCTAAGGGTTACACAAAATTGTGGACATGACGCGGGTATTTCGAGTTTCCAGGCAAGCGGTGATGAGATAACCTACGTGGGAACGCACGGTGCGCCCTCCCCGCCGGAATATCCATCATGAAACCTTCCCGCAGACGGCCGATCCGAATCCGGCGGAGTGCAGCGGCCTGCTTGCTTTCGTGCGGGATTTTTGTTTGCTCCACTTTTTATCAGGCAATTCCTGGCGCGGCGGCGCAGGACCCGTCCGTGCGCGGCCCGGCTTTTGAAACCGATGTTCAACCGCTGCTCCTCGCAAAATGTCTGCGTTGCCACGGCGACAAAGGCAGGAAGGGCGAGCTAGATTTGCGGACCCTGGCAAGCGTTTTGAAGGGCGGTGAGTCCGGGGCCGTCGTGGTGCCGGGGCAACCCGAGAAAAGCCTGCTCTATGAGAAGGTCCGGGATGGACTCATGCCGCCCGGTAAGAAGGATCGGCTCAACGAAGCAGAACGGGAGATCATTCGGCGTTGGATTGAGCAAGGCGCCCGCGGGCGCGTTGCCGGGCAGGAGGCGCGGCCGGCGTGGACGCAGCACGATGTCATTCCCATCCTGCTGCGGCGCTGCACGGTCTGTCACGGCGCGCGGCAGCGGGAAGGCGGCCTGGATCTGCGCACGAAAGCCGCCATGCTGCGCGGCGGCAAATCGGGGCCGGCGATCGTGCCGGGCAAACCGGAGGCCAGCTTACTTCTCAAGAAAATCCGCGCCGGGGAGATGCCGCCGTTGCGCCGGCTCGTGGAAGTCAGCATCAAACCGATTGAGCCTGCCGAAACGGAGCTGCTCGCCCAATGGATCGCCCAGGGGGCTCCGGAGGCTCCTGCACAATCTGAAGATGACAGCCCGGAGTCGCTCATCACGGACAGGGACCGCAGCTTCTGGGCCTTTCAAGCGCCCCGGCCGGTGTCCGTACCCGTGGTGCGCCACGCAGCGCAAGTTCGTAATCCGATCGATGCTTTTATCCTGCAGAAGCTGGAGCCGCTCGGGCTGTCCCTTTCTGCCGAAGCCGACCGGGCGACACTGATGCGCCGCGCCTACCTCGATGTCACGGGTTTGCCGCCCGAACCGGCCGAGGTAGAGGCTTTCCTGGCAAGTCGCGATCCATTGGCGTACGAGAAGATGATTGACGGCCTGCTGGCTTCGCCCCGCTACGGCGAGCGCTGGGGCCGGCACTGGCTGGACGCCGCCGGCTATGCCGACTCCGAAGGCAAGCGCGAGCAGGATCTCTTGCGGCCGCACGCCTATCGCTACCGGGACTATGTCATCCGCGCGCTCAACGCCGATAAGCCGTACAACCGTTTCCTGCTGGAGCAGATCGCCGGCGATGAGCTGGCGGACTATGAGCACGGTCCGATCACGCCGGAAATCTACGACAACCTGGTGGCGACCGGCTTCCTGCGCATGGCCCCCGACCCAACCTGGTACAACCTGACCAACTTCATCCCGGACCGGCTCGAGGTGATCGGCGATGAAATCGAGGTGCTCAGCTCGGCCGTCATGGGCCTGACCATGAAATGCGCCCGCTGTCACAGCCACAAGTTCGACCCGATCCCGCAGCGCGACTACTACCGCCTGGCGGACATCTTCAAGGGAGCGTTTGACGAATACGACTGGATGAAAAGCACCTGGGACAACGGTCTGAGCATGGGGCCGCGGACCGACCGGGACCTCCCCTACGTTTCGGTCGCGGAACGCCGGCAATGGGAGACGGAGGGCAGACCAAAGAAGCTGCCCGAGCCAAAGATCCGGGCGCTGTGGGACCGGGGCGAACCGTCGCCCACCTACATGTACCGGAGAGGGGATTACTTGAGTCCCGGCAACTTGGTCGGGCCGGGAGTGCCCGCGGTATTGACGGATGGCAAAACGGCCCTGGAAGTAAAGCCTCCCTGGCCGGGCGCCAGGAAAACCGGCCGGCGTCTGGCGTTCGCACGCTGGCTCACGCGTCCCGAAAATCCGCTCACGGCGCGGGTGTATGTCAACCGGGTTTGGAAGCACCATTTCGGCGCCGGCATCGTCAAGAGCCTGGCCAACTTCGGCAAAGCCGGTAGCCCGCCCACGCATCCCGAGTTCCTCGATTGGCTCTCCCGGGAATTGGTCCGCCAGGGCTGGAGCACCAAGGCGCTGCATCGGCTGATGCTGACCAGTGCCACCTATCGGCAGTCCTCGCTGATGACGCCCGAGCCGGCCCGCCTTGATCCGCACAACGCCTTGTTCTCGCGCATGCCGCTGCGCCGCATGGATGCGGAAGTACTTTATGATACGCTGCTGCTGGCGGCTGGCCGGCTTGACGAACGCCGTTATGGTCCGGCCGATCCCGTCGAAGGGCGCAAGGACGGCCTCGTGACGCCGGTCGGGTCGGAGCGCGGCTGGCGACGCAGCGTCTACGTGCAGCAGCAGCGCAAGCAGATGGCGACCATCTTCGAGAATTTCGATTTGCCGCAGATGAATCCCAACTGCATCGAACGCCGCGACGCCAACGTAGCGCCCCAGGCCTTGCACCTGATGAACAATGCCATGATCCACAAGCTCGCGGATCATTTCGCCGCGCGCGTCGGGAAAGAAGTGGGCAATGATCCAGGCAGGCAGATCGAACGCGTCTACCTGATCGCTCTGGGCCGGTTGCCAGATCACGAGGAGAGAACGATCGCTGCAGAAGCTCTGGCCGCCCTAACCAGGCAATGGACGCTGAGCCTGCCGCATAAGGCGTCCGCCAAGCAGGAAGAGCCGGCCCAGCGGGCGCTGGCCACGTTCTGTCATACAATGCTGAATTCCGCCGGCTTTCTCTATATCGATTGAAGGACCCTCATGGCCATCAACCAAGAGTCTGGCGACACTGCCCTTAGCCGGCGTAGCTTTTTTCACCAGGTGGCTGGCGGGATCTACGGCACAGCATTGACGTTTTTGCTTAGCCGCGATCTTTATGCCGGTCTCCGTTCCCCGGATCAAGAAACCGGTCGCGGCGCTTTTGACTTAAAGCCCCGCCCGCCCCACTTTACGCCCAAAGCCCGGTCCGTGATCCACCTGTTCATGAACGGCGGCCCCAGCCAGATGGATTTATTCGATCCGAAGCCGATGCTCGACAAGCATCACGGCCAACAACACTACCAGAAGATCGCGGGAGAAATTGAGAATCTCAAGAACGCCGGCGCCATCATGCGCAGCCCGTACAAGTTTGCCCGGCATGGCCAGTGCGGCATGTGGGTCTCCCAGGTGATGCCGCATCTGGCCAGGCAGGTCGATGATATCGCCCTCGTTCGCTCGATGGTGACAACCAACCTGACCCATGAGCCGGCGATCTACCTGATTCAGTCCGGCAAGATGGGACCCGGCCGGCCGGCGCTCGGCTCCTGGGTCGTCTACGGACTGGGTAGCGAGAATCAGAACCTGCCTGCCTATGTCGTGCTGGATGACCCGCTGGGCTTGCCGATTAATGGCGTGGAGAACTGGCAATCCGGCTTCCTGCCGCCGCTCTACCAGGGGACGCGCTTCCGCTCCAGCGGTTCGGCGGTGCTCAACTTGCAGCCGGAGGTGGAGCGCCCCAGGGAAATCGTCCGCCTGGAGCGCGACTTGCTTTCCAGACTGGATCGCCTGCATCGCCAGCAGCGCGTGCTTCAGCCGAATCTGGACGCGCGCATCGCCAGCTATGAACTGGCAGCCCGCATGCAACTGGCAGCCACGGATGCCCTCGACTTATCGAGGGAAACCAAGCAGACCCTGGAGATGTACGGCATCGGCCGCCAGCCGACCGATTCGTATGGCCGCCGTTGCCTGATCGCCCGCCGCCTGGTGGAACGCGGCGTGCGTTTCGTCCAGCTCTATATCAACGCCCAGATCTGGGACAATCACACGGCGCTGGCAAGCGAGCTGAAGACCGCCTGCGAACGCACCGACCTGCCGGTTGCCGGGCTGCTACAGGATTTGAAACAGCGCGGCTTGCTCAGCGACACGCTGGTGATTTGGGGCGGCGAATTCGGCCGCCTGCCCATCGCGCAGTTGCCGGCCGACAAGGACGAGCGCAAGGCCGGGCGCGATCACAACAAGAATGCCTTCTGCAGTTGGCTGGCCGGCGCGGGCATCAAGGGCGGCAGCACCTACGGCGCGACCGACGACCTCGGCCTGGCCGCCGTCGAAAACCGCGTGACCGTTCCCGATTGGCATGCCACGATCCTGCATTTGCTCGGACTCCGCCACGACGAATTGTTCATCGAACAAAACGGGTTGAAGGAACGGCTGACAGGAGTCTCAGAAGCCAGGGTGGTGCATGGCATTCTTTCGTGAAAAGAGGAGCGAAAAGGAGGATTCAATTTGAACGCCACATTGCGGATCGTGCCTGCTTCTCTCTTTTGCTGCCTGTGCCTGACGGTCGCGGTGTCAGTCGCGGAGTCAGCAGAGAACCCCATCATTCCCGACGGTGCAACGCTGGAATTGCTCCACTCGCGCCAGGCGAGGCTCAATAGCGGTCTGACCGAAGGGCCCGCGGTCGCCCCGGACGGCAGTATTTACTTTACGGACATGCCCTTCGGCAAAGACAACGGCATGATTCTCCACTTCGACCCGAAGACCCGGGAAACGACGGTCTTCACGGACCAGGCCTATAAGTCGAACGGACTGGCCTTTGACCTGGATGGCAATCTCCTTTCCTGCGACGGCGCGGACGGCGGCGGGCGTTGTCTTCGGCGCTGGAACCTGAAGACGCGACGGAGCGAAGTCATTGCCGACCGCTACCAGGGCAAGCGCTTCAATTCGCCCAACGATCTTTGTGTCGACCTGAAGGGCCGGGTCTATTTCACCGATCCACGCTACGGAGGCAGCGAGCCGCGCGAGTTACCCCGAGAGGCCGTTTACCGCCTCGAAAAGGACGGCAACGTGGTCGAGATTACCCACGACGTGGAGAAGCCCAACGGCCTGGCGCTCAGCCCCGATCAAACGACCCTTTACCTCGCGGATCACAACAACGGCGGCAACCGGCTCTCTCCCCAGGACCCGGAGCCCAAGCGCGGCGCCATGAAAGTTTACGCCTTTCCTCTGGACAAGAATGGGCTCGTCAACGGCCCGCGCAGGACATTGGTCGATTTCGGCAAGGAAAACGGCTGCGATGGCATGCGCGTGGACGCGCAGGGGAACCTCTACCTGGCGATCCGCAGTTTGGCTCGTCCCGGCATCATGGTCATCGACCCGACCGGCAAGGAACTGGCGTTCCTCCCGACCGGGCCGACTAACCAGACGGGGCTGTTCGAGGATTGGAAAGGCATCCCCAGCAACGTGGAGTTCGGCAGCGGCGATCACAGCGACAGGTTGTACGTCACCATTGACAAGAGCCTGTACCGCATCCGCCTCAAAACTCGTGGCTTTCATCCGCAGTTAGTGGGAAGGTGAGCAATCCATGGAAGTTCTCCGGGCTCCGACTGCTGCTGCCGAGCCGCTCCGCTCATCTGATTCCGGCTGCAAGGTCGCCCGCTTACGCGACCTCTCTGCGCAGCAGTGGAAGTCCGGTGTTGCGGCCTGGCTAGGCTGGCTGTTCGACGGCCTGGACATGCATCTTTATGTGCTGGTGGCCGCGCCGTTCGTGGCCGAGTTGCTAGGGGGGAACGCCAGCGCCAGGGAAGTTGGCTTCACCAGCTCCTGGATCCAGGCCTTCTTCCTGTTCGGCTGGGCGCTCGGCGGCGGCTTCTTCGGACGCATCGCCGACCGGCTCGGCCGCAGCCGGGCCCTGACCTTGACGATCCTCACCTATGCGCTGTTCACGGGGCTCTCCTTCTTCGCGCAAACCTGGTGGCAACTGCTGATCTTCCGTTTTCTGGCCGCCCTGGGCATCGGCGGGGAGTGGGCAGTTGGCGCCTCACTCCTCTCGGAAACGTGGCCGCGGCGCTGGCGGCCGTGGATGGCCGCGGTTCTCCAGACAGGCGTGAATCTCGGCGTCATGCTCGCCGGGTTGGCGAACTTCTTGCTCGCCGGTTACCCCTACCGCTGTGTGTTCCTCGTCGGCCTGCTGCCGGCCCTGCTGGTGCTATGGATTCGCCGCGCCGTGCCGGAGCCGGAGGAATGGCAGGGGGCAAGACAACGGACAGGGTCAGCCGCACCTGGGTTTCTGGAACTGTTTCGCGGCCCGGTGCGGCGTACGACCGTGTTGACGCTCCTGGTCTGCGCCTTCGCGCTCACGGCACACTGGGCCTTCCTGTTCTGGTACTTGCAGCACTTGCGGAACCTCCCGGAGCTGAGCGGGTGGAGCGATGCCGACAAGAGCCGGTTGGTCAGCAAGGTCGTGTGGCTGGTGGTGGCGACTTCCATCGCGGGCAACTTTCTGGCAGCGTGGCTGGCCCGCTGGCTGAAATATCGGCGGGCCATCGCCTGTCTCTGCCTCGCGTATTTCCTGTCCATGTTCGCGACCTACGTTGTGCCCCTCGATCATGAAAGCCTCTGGTATGGGTTCATCGCCATCGGACTCTGCCAGGGGGTCTTCGCCCTGTTTACGATGTACATGCCGCCGCTCTTCCCGACGCTGTTGCGCACCACGGGCGCGGGTTTCTGCTACAACTTCGGCCGCATCGCCGCCGGATTAGGAACGGTGTTCTTCGGACTCTTTTCCCAGGTGGGTGATTATCGCCTGGCGCTGTTCTGGGCTGGATTTCTGTTTTTGCCTGCCGCGGGTATCGCCCTGATGCTGCCGGAACCGCCGGACGAAACGCTCCTGTGACGGGCCCAAGAGATAGGACCGAGCATGCTCGCCAAGAAAGCTGACCTTGCAGCGGCGCTTGCTGAGGAAGATTGCCGGGCCTTCGGCTACGAAGCCGACGACCGGTGGGCGAAGTTGCCCGGCGGCTGGGGCTGGCCGGAGGTGGCTGGCGTGGCCGCTGATTCGCAGGACCGTGTCTTCGTCTTCAATCGCGGCGCGCATCCAGTCATGATCTTCGACCGAGACGGCGTCTTCTTGTTTTCGTGGGGTGAGGGATTGTTTGTGCGCGCCCACGGAATATGCATCGGGCCCGATGATTCCGTCTATTGCACCGACGATTCCGACCACACCGTCCGCAAGTACACGCCGGACGGGCGCCTGTTGCTGACCCTGGGCACGAGCGGCAAACCCTCGAACACCGGCGCGACCAGCGTGGACTTCCGCACGATCGCCCGGGCCGGCCCGCCCTTTCATTATCCGACCAACCTGGCCCTCTCTCCCGAGGGCCACCTCTATGTCAGTGACGGCTATGGCAACGCTCGCGTCCACAAGTTCTCCGCGGACGGACGGCTGCTGTTTTCATGGGGCGAGCCCGGGAGCGGTCCCGGCCAGTTTCACGTGCCCCACGGCATCGCCGTCGACCGCCGCGGCACAGTGTATGTGGCCGACCGTGAGAACAGCCGGATTCAGCTTTTCACCGCGGACGGCGTGTACCTGAGCGAATGGACCGATGTGGCCCGGCCGTGCCAGGTCTTTATCGATGCCGAGGAGAACGTCTATGTGGCCGAGCTGGGCTTTCATGCGGGCCGATGGCCCGGGACGGCAGCGCCTGCTGCGGACGCCCCCGGCGGCCGCGTGAGCATTTTCGACACCAGCGGCCGGCTCCGGGCGCGCTGGGGCGGCAGCCGAAATCCCTGTGCTCCCGGAGATTTCTTCGCCCCACATGGGATCTGCCGTGATTCGCGCGGCGATCTCTATGTGGCCGAGGTCGTGCTGTCGGCGGGCGGCAACCGCGGCCTGGTGCCGGCCACTTGCCATGCCCTGCAAAAATTTGTTTGGCGAAAATAGCGTACGGAGAAATGGACGATGAAAGCCTGGCGCTTCCACGGCTTCAGTGACATGCGGCTCGACGACGTGCTTGAGCCTGGCTGTGCCCCGGGACACGTGCTGGTCGAGCCTCTGTGTGTGCAACCGAGCGTCACCGAGGCGCAACTGGCCCAGGGCATTCCAACACTGGCTTACGAGCGCGTCAAGCACCGGCTGGAAACCGAGGCGCCCCTCCAACTCTTCGGACATGAGTTCTGCGCTCGTATTCTGGAGACGGGCCAGGGTGTCAACCGCTTCCGCCCCGGCGACCGTGTGGCCGCACGGGCGAAGTTGCCATGTCAGAAATGCCCGCTGTGCCGCTCCGAACGGAGCCATTTGTGCCGCAAGGGCCCGGTCATCGGCTTCGACCTTCCCGGCTGTTTCGCCGAAAGAGCGTCCTTGCCCGAGATCGCCCTGGTCAAAGTGGATGACCGAATTTCGGACAGCGAGGCAGCCTGTCTGCAGTCCCTGAGCGACAGCGTGGCGGCCGTGGAGACCGCGCAGTTGCAGCTGGGAGACACCGTATTGATCCTGGGTCAAGGGAGCATGGGGCTGGAATGTTTGCAAATCGCCCGGCTTGCCGGGGCCGGCATGATCATGACCGTGGACGTGCGTGACGAGGCCTGTGATGTTTCCCGAGAACTCGGCGCCGATCACGCCCTGAACGCGCGCACGTGCGACGTGGTCGCGGCGGTCGGCGAATTGACCGGGGGCATCGGTGCCGATGTAGTCTTCGAATGCGCGGGCGGCAGCCCCAGGCAAGGCCTGGCCGGCCAGCAAACGCTCTTGCAAGCCATCGACACGGTCCGCTCGGGCGGCAAGATTATCGGCGTCTCGTGGTTCGGTGGGCCTTTGCCGCTAAACGTCGATCTCCTGCGCGAACGCAGTCTGCGTTATCTCTTCCCGGACATCAGCACCCAGGCACACCTCGAGTACACCGTCCGCCTGGTCGCTTCCGGGCGCGTGCGCTTGCAACCGACGATCAAGCATGTTCTTTCCGGGATTGGATCGGTGCCGTTAGCCTTCGACATCACCGCCAATAAGGCCAGGTACAAGGCCATCAATCCCGCGCAAGTAATGATGCAGAAGGCCGAAGATTCTGTGTAGACTGGTTGGCCTTTTGCTCAACGGAACTACTGGGCATTTATGTGAGTCCCCTGGCGATTGCAATCTACAAGATCCTTCGTGGACGGGCCCGGCGTGCCGAGCCGCGCATCACCTACGCCGAGCTGGCCGCGCAACTGCGCGAGGGCAGCGAAGCCTTCGAGTTCATCTATCACCGGAGTCAGCAGTTGTATGCCGCCCTGGGCGAGGTGGGCAGGGAATGCCGGCGTTGGCGGCTGCCTTCGCTGCCGGCGCTGGTCGTTCGCGCCGACACCAGGCGGCCCGGCAGTGCCTACTTCGAAGGCAAGTGCAGCGGCATCGTCTACAAAGGCGAGCGCATCAGCGCCTGGCGGAAAGAGCTGGAAGCAATCAAGCGAACCCGCTATCCTGCCCGCAAGTAGGTCCCGTGATTTTCTGAGCTACTTCAAAGCGGCTACAAACTGATCAGATCCAAAGGGAACCCAGGCTCCAACCGAAAGGCGCCACCAATCCTTCCAGTTGGCGATACGGTCTCCCCGCCCGGTAGAGTTGCAACCGAGCCTGGAACTCGGCCTTCTGGCTGGGCGGCGCCAGATCGTGGGCTTTCTTTTGCCATTCAGCCGCTTTGGTAAACTCGCCGCACTCGGCGTGGGCGGCGGCGAGCGTGTCGAGAAGCGCCGCAATGCGGTGGTTGGTCATCTCGCAAGCCCTGGTCGCGTAGGCCAGCGCTTGCTTGCCGTTGCGCAAACGCTCGACCGGACAGCTCGCCCAGAGCCAGGCCAGCTCGTTGTAGGTCCAGGCGTCCTTCGGATCCAGCGCCAGCGCCTGCTTATAATCCGCTACGGCCGCGGCGAAGCGGCCGCGCCGCGCCAGCAGGTTGCCGTGCAAGCGCAGCGCAAGCGTATTCTTTGGGTCAAGCTTCACGGCGCGTGAGGCATCGGCAAAGGCCTGCTCGAATTTCTTCTGCTCCACCCAGACGACGCTGCGGTCGCGATAAAAGTTGGCATCCTTGGGGTCGAGTTCCATGGCCCTGGCAAGATCGGCCAGCGCCTGCGGAAAGGAGCGCCTGGCAGCCTGCTCCAGACCGCGCTCGTAGTACGCCCTGGCATCCCTGGGATCGAGGCGGATTGCCTCGTTGACATCGGCAAAGGCGCGGGGCAGCGCGCCCGCCAGGCGGAAGGCGCCCGCGCGGCCGCGATAGGCGGCGGCGTATTTCGGATCGAGCCGGATGGCATTGCTGAAATCGACCACGGCCAGATCGAGCCGCAGCCGCTCGACGTGAAAGGCGCCCCGCTGGTAATGGTCCGGGGCAGCCCGCGGCGCCAGCAGCGTCCGCGCCGTCGTTGCATGCTCGCGTACCAGGACGACGACATCGTCGATCTCGCTCGCCTCGACGCCCCAGGCCCAGTTCGCCAGGGTAGGCGCCTTGGCATAGGTGAAGGGCAGGAAGTAAGCCGGTCCCGCCGGCACGGCGACCAGGGCGCCGCTCAGGTGCGGCGCGATGCGCCAGAATTCCTTGATGGCGGCATTGCTCTTGGTGGTGATGCCCACGACCTGGCCCTTGCCGTTCACGACCGGGCCGCCGCTGTAGCCCGGCTCCACCGGCCGGTCACTGGTCAGGCCGAGCACGCGCGCCTGCAGCTCGGGCCCGCCCAGCGGGTCCTTGACGCGGAGAAACGCCTGGTGCTTGACGGCGGCGGCCGTGCTCTGCCATAGCTCGGTATTGACGCCCGGATTGCCGACCACGGTAACGCGCTCGCTCAGACGAGCGCTCGCCGGCGCCAGCGGCAAGGCGGCGGTGTTCGGCGCCCGGCCCTGAAGCTCGAGCACGGCCAGATCGCGACTCGGATCGACAGCGAGCACATTGGCCTGGAGCCGTTTTCTCGTCCGGAAATAGTAGCGCCGGCTGCGCACCGGCTCGCCCTCCCGGAAGGCCGGAAACGTAACCATCGCCGTCTTCTGCTTGCCCACCACGTGAGCGTTCGTAATCACCAGCTTCTTCGACGCATCCACCAGGAAGCCGCTTCCCGAATGATTGCCGGCCACGATCCAGGCGGTGGCAGGCAAGACTTCGTCGATGACCGTCTTCTTGGGCGGCGGGTCGGCGGCGGAGGTGCCGGCAAGAATCCATAGTCCCAACAGGAGAGCAGGCAAACGATAATGCCTGGGGCCAACCATGACGACACCTCGATGGTGGAAGAGCAAGAAGCGCGGCGCGGAGCCGGTTCGCGAAGGCCAGTTGGCTATTATTATAGCGAAGAAGGAGCCGCCACGCCTCGTTCCAAGACGGTCATTGAGTTTGCCAGTTTGCCACGTGAGTTTGCCACGGTTGGTAAACTCAGTTGCATCCCGAACCACGATCCAACATCGAGTTGTGTCCAGAAAAAAAATGAGTTTGCCAGTTTGCCACGCTTTTTGAGGCGGGGGGTCTGTCCGCAGAATGCGCTAAGGTTGTCTGCCAAACACATGGCAACCTAAGGCATTCTGAGAAAAAGTTGCCGAATTCCGGCGGAATTCATGCAAATGCTCTTGACGGTAAACGTTCCTTTTTGCGTAACGGTCAACCGGCCCACGGTCCGCCCGCCCGCCAAGCAGTGCAGGTTGGCGGAGCCAGGTTGTTGGGCGTTTACGGACGCTGGCCACCTTGGCCGCGTTGGAGAGTTGCCTCGAGTTTTTGCGTTTTTCCGGTGGCCATGTTGGTGGCCGTCTTGGCGTCCCGTTGACCATCTTGGCAAGAATTCTGACGCATGACGAAGGACCAGGCTACAACGTGGCGGCGCAACTGATCGGGACTGTTTTAGGTTTCTCGCAGAGCACGCAGAGAGCGCAGAGAAAGACAGGAGCACAGGTCAACACGAAGGGCACCAAGACCACGAAGAAACGCAGCGAAATTTTGTCCCGCTGGTTTTCTCTGCGCTCTCTGCAAGCTCTGCGAGCTCTGCGAGAGCCGCATTTTCAACCTCACTTCCCTTGCAGTAGAATCAGGCGATGGGCTGGCCACTCAACCATTCGCTAACTCTGGCGTAGTCCACGCGGTAAGCGCTTGGATGAATCAATCGTGTGCCCCGCCAGCAGTAACTCGACGAGCCGGCCTATGTGCTTCCGCGCTTCGTTAGTGGCGTGGGTCAAGTAGCGCAGCTCGCGTTCGGCCGCCTCTGGGTCCGACTCCCTTGCCGCCTCGAAGCTCGCTCGGTGTTCTTCGATCCACGCCAAGTAGGTCTTTGCCCGATCCAAAGCGTACGCCACCGGATCGATGTCCTTCACGTATGGATCCAGCGGGCTCTCGCCCGGCGGCAGCACCTTGTCTGCGTTCATGCACTGATTCTCCCTCCTGGCGGCGCAGCTTGTTTCGGTCGGTCACTGCCAGAGCGCCCGGAGGCGGCGCTCGATGCGGCGTTTCATACGCTCTAGAAGAGAGATGCTTGTAGGCCTAAAGCTCTTGTCTGTCACGGAATTTCGGTCGAAAGTTACTTCAATGGCATTGCCGTCCTCATCTTCCCAAGGAGGGCAGGTTCCAGTTATCACCCATCTTCCACGATCGCGCCCCTCATTGTGTGTCCATTCATGATCAGTCCAATCACAATCTAGCAAATCCTCTACGTCGCGAGCTTGCATCCCCATATGAATCTTGTCGTACTTTGCTTTGCTGCTTTCACCAACAGGAATTACAAGATAGCCTGTGCCCATGATGGCGACCAGGCCGGCACCAGACAGCCAGAACCACCAGCGTTTCAGTAGCCAGCGCATGCCCGATTTTACCTCCTGGTGGCGCAGCTCGGTTCAGTGCCAGTTAATGCCAATCCTCCTGGCGTACCATTGCAAGGTTTCCAAGGAAGTCGAAAAATCTCCGCCTTTCCATCTGACTTCATGGTCATCATTAAAATCGACGACAATTAGGTTCGGTCCGCTCCTCCAAACTGCTTGAGGGTAACTGCTACCTCTAACGCCTTCCCTCATGAGGCTAGGTTTGCCAAGAATCTGTTCAACTTCGCTCAGCGTCATACCGTCCTGAATGCGGTCAAGATTCTCCTGCGTAATCCGGCTCGGGTTGGCGTAGATAAGCACCGCGCTCCCTGACAGCCCCAGGAGCAAGAAGATGGCAAGCCAGGACCACCAGCGTTTCAGTAGCCAGCGCATGGCCAGACTCCGCCTCCCGGTAGCGCATTAGTCCCACTTGACGCCGATCTTCGCCGCGACCTTCTTGCCGTACCAGGTCAGGATTTCTGGAACCGTAGCGAGATGAAGCTCCTTGTCTCGCACAGTATTATCTCCATCTGCAAAAGCGACATCAATCCAGCTTGGACCATCCTGCCACATTAGGTAGAACTTGCCCAGAGAACCGGATGCAAATGGCGGCCGCTCGCCAAGAATTGCCTCCACTTGCTCTAAAGTCATGCCCTTCTGAATCCGTTCAAAG
>DASZFN010000278.1:0-1831 GCA_035939715.1 Gemmataceae bacterium
CAAGCCGGGAACGCTTTCGACCACGTCGCCGCCGGCTTCGTCCAGAAAGCCGCGCAGCTTCACCGCGGCAATCTGCTCCGGCATCCAGGCTTCGAGATGGTAAATCACGCCCTGTGCATCGTCCACTTCTTCCGGCGCGAGCGCGGACGGAACGGCCAGCGGAATCATGGCTGCTGCCGCTGCCTGCTCGTCCCAGATCTTCTGCCCAGACGCTTCTTCGTAACGCTGGGCCAGCTCACGCGCGCTTTGCGGCCGATCGGCCGGGTCTTTCGCCAAACACCCCTTCACCACCGCCTCGACCGTTGCCGGTATCTGATCTACGCTCCCCCAGTGGAAAAACGGCGGGGGCGGCTGGTGGGCGTGGGCCGATAGGATTTCGTTGACGTCGGAGCCTTCAAAAGGCAAGTGACCGGTCAAAAGCTCGTACAGGATGACCCCCACGCTATACAGGTCCCCCCGGTGGTCCACGGGATCGCCGCGGAGCGCCTCGGGGCACATGTACTCCGGGGTGCCGACGGTAGCATTGGCGCGAGCATTTGTGAACTTGTCCATCGGAATGTAGAACCCTTGCGGCGACGATACCGTCAGCCGGGCCAGCCCGAAGTCAAGGACTTTGAGATGTTCAGCGGGCGTATCGGCCTGGACCACCAGCATATTACCCGGCTTGAGATCACGATGGATAATGCCCTGGGCATGGGCCGCGTGCAGAACCGCACAAAGGTGGCCGAGCAGCCGGCCGACGCGCCAATAATCGAGCCGGCCCTGGCGTCGAAGCAGTTCATCGGGCGCCTGCCCCTCAATGTACTCCATGACCAAGCATGGCCCTTGCGGATCGTCCATGGAAGCCTCGTAGAGCTCGACGGCGCCGGGGTGGCGAAAGCGGCACAGCAGGTCCATCTCCCGCCGGAGGCTTTCTCGGTACACCTTGCTTGAAGCATACTTTTCATGCAGGATCTTGACCACGACCAAGCGTTCTTGGTCCAGTTGGCGAGCGAGGTAGGCGCGGCCCATGCCGCCCTCACCTAGAAGGCGGAGAGCGCGGTACCGGTTCATAAAGACACGGTTCCACATGGCGACTACTCTCGAGACGGACTCCGCAGATTATGGACGAGTATCCAAGTTTAGAGCGCAACTGGCATGAGTGTGAGAATGTCCACACGGAACTTTGTTAAAACTATTCCCAGACAGGGGAAATGATGTCGAACCTTCGGAGGTCGCGCTGCTGCGTGCGCAAGTCGGATGGCCCTGCTGCGTCGGAAGTCTGGCGACTTCCGCTACGAAGGTGCGAGGGTAGCCGAAGTCGCCAGACTTCGGAGGTCGCGTTCGGCTGCCAGGCAGGATGGACGTGCAAGAAGAGATTGAACCAGAAGGGAGCCGCTCTGTCGCGTGGTCCCTTCTGGTCCTGGCGCCAGGGCAAATCTGAAAACCCGGTGACGATATGTCGGTCCTACCAACCCTCACGGAATGGTCCAGAGGATCACCGAATCCTGGTCTTTCACATATATCCGGTTGCCTGCAACAACAGGATAGGCATAAGTCTGGCTATCCGCGACTTTGTAGCTGGCGAGTTGCTTGAATTCCTTCTCGTTGGGTTCGAAGACAATCAGTCGGGAGCTGGGGGTCAAAGCGAACAGAACAGGGCCGGCGTCGACGATCGAGCCATAACCGCCGCCTCCGCCCATTCGGCCACCGCCACCCCTTCCGCCACGTCCCCCTTGTCCCCCCTGTCCTCTTTGTGGTCCTCCTGGTGCTCCGCCGGCAGGGGGCGCTGCTGCCGCGGCCGATGGTGCTGCCGAAGCGGTCCAGAGCGTCTTGCCGCTCTTGGCATCCA
>DASZFN010000279.1:0-2854 GCA_035939715.1 Gemmataceae bacterium
CTGGCTTCCCGAAGGGATGCTGCCCCGCCTGGTCGCCGAGTTTCCGCAGATCGAGTTTGTCGATGCTCGCGAACCAGCCGTCTGCACGCAGCATCTGCCAGATGCGACCGTTACCTACGGCCTTCCGCCCATCGACCGCCCGGCACAAGCGTCCCGGCTCGCCTGGATTCAACTTATTTCCGCAGGAGTGCCCCAGGACCTGTGTCCCGTGGCCGCGCGCTGCAACATCAAGGTCACCAATCTCGCCGGGCTCTATGGTCCGTCCATCGCCGAGCACGCCCTCGGCCTCATGATCATGCTGGCCCGCAACCTGCACCGCGCCGTGCGCAATCAGGAGCAAAAGCGTTGGGATCGTGAAATTGCGCGGACCATGTCCGACCTGCACGAGCGCACGGCTGCGATTGTCGGCCTGGGAAACATAGGCCGGAACGTTGCGCGGTTGGCCCGCGCTTACGGCATGCGCGTGCTCGGCTGCCGGCGCACGGAAAGGCCGGTCCCCCTCGTGGACCGCGTTTACCGTTGCCACGAGACTCACGCCATGCTGGCGGAAGCGGATTATGTGGTGGTGACGGCCCCGCTGACGGCGAACACCGAAGGGATGCTCGGGCCTGCGGAGTTTCAGGCGATGAAGCGCGGGGTCGTCTATGTAAATGTCTCGCGCGGGGGAATCGCGCAAGAGCAAGCTCTACTTGAGGCGCTGCGCTCCGGTCAGGTTGCGGCCGCCGGCATGGATGTCTTTGCCGTGGAACCGCTGTCGGCGGAGCATCTGTTCTGGACCATGCCGCAGGTCGTCATCACCCCGCATTACAGCGGCGAGACGGTGAATCAATCACCTCTGCCGGCCGAACGCTTCGCCCGCAATCTGCATTCCTGGCTGGCAGGCCGTGACATGGAAGGCGTCGTGGATTTGCAGTGGGGCTATTAGCCTTCTTCCCGCTCACGGCGAACGCTCCTTCTGCTCCAGTTCCTTGGTTAATGCGGCTTTGGCCTGGTCTTTTATCCAACCCGGCACCGTTTTCCCCGCATGTTCGGCGGCGTTTTCAAACTGGCGCCTTTCAGCCGGTTCGGCGTCGATTTTGATGTCCTCCGGGTGGGGCTCCAGCCAGGCGATGAAACCCATGAAGGCGACGCCGGAAAGGAGAAATAAGAACAGCAATACGCGGTCATGCCTGTGAAACTGGACTTCGGGCAACAAGTCGGAAAGCGCGACGAACAAAAAGGTCCCCGCAGAGAAAGCCAGCGCCGCGCCGATCAGTTGTTTGCGCGATTCATCATTAAGCTCCTTACCGATCACGTAAAAGGCGATGACGCCGACCGGGATCATGGCCGCGAAGCCTAGCAGCACCAGGAAGATCTTCTGCCGGCTGATGCCCTTACGGGACAGCACAGTGGAAATAGCCAGCGCGTCGGCGGGTTTGTGCAAGACGATGGCCGCAAAAAGAGCGACTCCCGGGAGTCCCAGCCACCCCCCTTCCCCGGATGACACCGCGCCGCCCAGCCCAAGCCCGTTCATGAATGTATGCAAGGTGAGACCGAACACGGCGGCCCAGCCCGCCACCGCCGGTGCGGCGGCCCGCTTTTCGCCAGGGTTTGGCAAATCATGTGCATGATGGTGTTCGCCTTCACCATGATTGTGATTGTGGCCATTATGCTCGTGATTGTGCTGAGTATCGATCTCGTGACTGTGCGGAGCAATGAAGCGTTCGATGCAAAACAGGCCCACGACTCCCAGCGACATCCACCAGCCAAAGTACGCGCCCGAATAATCCATGGCGTCAGGCATGACATGAAAAAAGGCGGCGCCCAGCATCACGCCGGCGGACAGGCTTAGATATTTTTGCAACCGGCTATGGCTTATCTTGCCGACAAGAGGCACGTAACCGCCGATCATCGAAGCCAATAGGATTAGAAAGCAATAAAGCGTTAGCCAGCCGTACTGAGACATGATGCTCCACCTTCGCGAGCGGGAGGGCGGTTGGTATTGTTTTGTAATACCATACGACGCCGAGATGGCAAGAGTTCTCCCCCGGTAGATTCCAAATGAGCATCTTCGAAGGAAGAAATACGGTTTTCACGTTGTTAGTCGTTATCAGCCAAGCACATGCATCGCTCGTCGAAGATGCTCATCCGAGCTTTTTCAAATGGTCATCTTCGGTGCACAGGTGGGGCCGATGGGCAACTTCGCTAGGTTACTTGATTCACAAAACTCATCGCTCGATCCATCAATCCAGGTTTGACGGAGCACTAGTGGAACACCCAATTATTGAATCAAGCCACTCGTGACCGTCGCTTCTCCCGTTTTCCGAAAGTCGCCCATTTGTTACGATGCGGCACAGGAGACTCTCCATGGCACGCAACCGGAAAGACGGCGACGCGGAAGAAGGCATCAAGATCATTTGCCGGAACAAGCGGGCGTTTCACGAGTACAACGTGCTCGAACGCCTGGAGTGCGGCATCGCGCTGACGGGCACGGAAGTGAAAAGCTTGCGCGAAGGCAATACCAGCCTGGAGGATGCCTACGCCAAGATCGAGGACCGCGAAGTCTGGCTGATCGGCAGCGACATTCCCGAGTACTCGATGGCGCACCGGGAAAACCACAAGCCGAAACGGCCGCGCAAGCTGCTGTTGCATCGCCGGGAAATCGAAAAGTTCGCCGGCAAGGCGACGCAACGCGGTTACACACTGGTGCCCTTGCGCCTGTACTTCAAAAACGGACTGGCCAAGGTCGAACTGGCCGTGGCCCGCGGCAAGCAGACCCACGACAAGCGCCAGGATCTCAAGAAGACCGACGCTCAGCGCGAGATTCGCCGCGCCATGTCGAGAAAAGGTCATTAGTCATTGGTCATTCGTCATT
>DASZFN010000280.1:0-5094 GCA_035939715.1 Gemmataceae bacterium
GATGACGAATACCTGTCGGTTGAACGTGACCAAGCCCGAGAGCGGACTGCTAGCCTCCACAAGTCGGTGCTTGACGCTCTAATGCCGAAGATTGCCGGCTGCAATTCCTTCGCCGCCAAGAGCGACGCCCTGTCTGGATCGAAGATCGATGGCCTTACCCGCCCCTCTCCTCTCTACGTACTCATGTCCTTGCAATTGTAAAAACCTGCCGGACATCCCCAAGTGCACTGCCGCCAGGGTGATGTATGTCTGCGCCCGTGGCTGCCAGCACACTTTTCCGACTCCGTAACCGAACAAGCATTATGCGCATTGTGAAGCCCTCGCCACCGCGAGGATAGCGCTTGCAAACAGGGAATCCATTGGAGCTTACAAATGCAATACCAATCACACTCTACTTACGCGGAAGACGAGGGCGCGCTCCCGGGCGTGCTCGTCGTGGATGACGAGGCAGCGGTGCGTTCCGTGCTGGAAGCGTGGCTGCAACGCGACGGTTTCGAGGTCTGGTCAGCGACTCACGGCCATCAGGCTATCGAGTTGTTTCGGCGGCATCTTGCAGAGATTAGTGTAGTCCTGCTCGACGTGCTGATGCCGGGAATGGATGGTCCGCACACCCTGGTCGCTCTCCAGAAACTATGTCCGGCTGTCCGATGCTGTTTCATGACCGGGAACCCCAGGCCGTACACGGAGGAAGCTCTTTTGCAGATGGGCGCCGCGCGCGTTTTCCGAAAACCGTTTGCCTTTGCCGAGGTTATCGCCACGCTCAGCCAGCTGGCGAGGCGTCGGCCGCGGCAGGACTGCCGGATTGAAATTCCCCTCTAAGGAGTGTAAACGCTGTTGGTTTTGATTCAAAAGCTGGTGCCTTCACGAAGGGAGTTATGACATCATGAAGCGACTTACCGTAGAGGCGCCGTCATCGGAAGATCACGCTGACTATGGCCAGAGTGCACCCGGCCAGGAGCGAAGGCAGCTGCAGGAGATGATCACACGGCGCCTGCTCTGCTGGACGCCTTCGCTGTTATCGATGGTAGATCGAATCGCCCTGGCCGGCTCACATGATGTGACGGTGCTGCTCACGGGCGAAACCGGAACCGGCAAGACCTATCTGGCTCGTCTGGTTCATGAATGTTCGCGGCGCAAAGGCCAGCGCTTCCTGGTCGTTCCCTGCGGCGCCCTGGCCGCCAGCCTGGTCGAAAGCGAATTCTTCGGCCATAGCCGGGGAGCGTTCACAGGCGCCGATCATCCCAAGGTTGGCAAGTTTGCTGCGGCAGGCAGCGGCACCCTGCTTCTGGACGAGATCGATGCCCTGGGACTGGAACAGCAGGCGAAGCTCCTCCGTGTGATCGAGACGGGAGAATACGAACCGGTCGGCAGTAACGAGACCAAGGTCTGTACGGCCCGGATCATTGTGACGAGCAACTGCAATCTGGAGGAAGCCGTCGAACGCGGCACCTTCCGCCGCGATCTTTACTATCGTCTTAACGTCCTGTCGCTGTATCTGCCCCCGCTGCGCCAGCGGCTGCAGGATGTGGGCCCGCTCGTTCGCGGCATGATGGCACGCCTTAATCAAAAGTTCCACAAGCAGATGATTGAGGTCAGTGCGGATGCCATGGCCGCCCTGGAGGAGTTTCCCTGGCCGGGCAACATCCGGCAGCTGGAAAACGTCCTCCAGCAAGCCGTTCTGGTCAGTAGCGGCAATGAACTGCAGCTCCAGCACTTGCCACAGGTCCGGGACCATGCTTTGCCCAACATCACCAATAGCCCCAAAACCAGCGGCGATTCCTTGTCCCAGAATCGCGAGCTTACCGAACGGATCCAGATCCACCGCGCGCTGGTGCATTACCGCTACAACCGAGCGCGCGCCGCCACTTCCCTGGGGATTAGCCGCGTGACTCTTTACAAGAAGATGAAGAAGTACGGGTTAACGGGTGTCCCGTTGCGCCAGGTTCAAAGTTCAGGAGTTGTTAATTAATTGTTCTCACTTCAACTCCACCGACCAGTAAGCGTTCTCCAGGAACGTCTTCCAGGACTGGTATTTCCTGTGCGTCAGCTTCAAATTCAGGAGCGGACTGCGCTTCGGCTTTTCCGGCTTGCGGATCAAGCTCATGTGCGCTTCCTTGGGAGTGCGGCCGCCCTTGCGGACGTTGCAGTTGACGCAGGCGCAGACGATGTTGTCCCAGGTGCTCTGGCCGCCCTGGCTGCGCGGCAGCACGTGGTCCAGGCTCAGCTCCGAGGTCGGATGCTTGCGGCCGCAATACTGGCACTGGTTGTTGTCGCGCGCGAAAATGTTGCGGCGGTTGAACTTCACCGTCTGCTTGGGGAGCTTGTCATAGCCGATGAGGCGGATGACGCGCGGCACCTGGATCTCGCTGGTGACGGTGCGAATCCAGTCGTCGTCCTCTTCGCGAAAGTTCCGCGCCCGATATTCGCTCACCTCGCGCCAGGTGCTGAAGTCGTAGGTCGCGTACTGGCCGTCCTCCAGGCTCACCACCTCCGCCAGGTCCTTGCACAGGAGGCAGAATGCCCGGCGCACGGAAATGATGTGAATGGCCATGAACAGCTTGTTCAGGACCAGAACGCTGGCGTCGAGCGACGAGCTGGAACTGGAATTCATAAGGCTCCTCTGTGCAAGGCGGCACGTTTTTGCCGGCCTTCGGACCGGCCTCCGGCGGGCGTCCTTCCAGTACAGACGCCGCCAACCCGTGCTAGGTTCAAAAAGTTAATTAATAGTATCAGGACGCTTGCCCGAGAGGCAAGGACTATGCCTGACGGGCCGCGAACTTTTCTTCATCTCTTCTCGCGCCGGAACGGCAATGCCAATATCGAACAAATATCGAATATTGAATATCGAATACTGAATTTCGAAGGAAATGTCCGCCTTATCCTTCAGTATTCAGTATTCAATATTCAGTATTCAATATTTTTCGGACTTCACCAAGCGGTGGATTGGCCTGCGACAGCCAACTGCCGTTGACAGTCCAGCGCGCGGCTGCGTAGAAACAATAGAGCGTGTGCGAACCGGAAGGGAAATAAGCACCTTGGCAACACCCAGTTCCGAAACCAAGCCGGCTGCCCCGGCCAGAGCCGAGCCGTCCTCCATTCAGGTCGATGAGGAACGCCTGGCCCATGCGCTCGTCAGCCGGGGTCTGGTGACCAAGGAAGAGGTCCAGGCCTGTCGCGTCAATGCCGGGACGCTGGGTCCTGAAGGACTTCTGAAGAACCTGGTCAAGGCCGGCTCCCTCACCCTGAACCAGGCCCGCCGCGCCGCTCACGAAATCTCGGCCCTTCTGCACCAGCAAATTCCCGGCTACGAATTGATCGAAAAGCTCGGCAACGGCTCGATGGGCACGGTGTACAAGGCCCGGCAACTCAGCATGAACCGCATGGTGGCGGTCAAGATGCTGCACCCCCGTTTGGCCGCCAAGCAGGAGCTGCTCCAGCGCCTGGAACGCGAAGCCCACCTGGCGGGCAAGCTCAGCCATAACAACCTGGTCCAGGCCATCGACTTCGGCACCGCCGGCAGTCTCCATTACTTCGTGATGGAGTATATCGAGGGCACGACCATAAAAGACGCCCTGGAGAAGGGCAAGATTTACAGCGAAGCGGAAGCCCTCGACATCGTGCTCCAGGTGGCCCAGGCCTTGCAACATGCTAATCGCCGCGGGCTCATTCACCGCGACGTCAAGCCGGCCAACATCATTCTCACCCCGGACGGCGCGGTCAAGCTCGCCGACCTGGGCATGGCACGCGAAACCACGGACGAGGAGCTGGCCCGCGCCGAAAAGGGCATGACCATCGGCACGCCTTATTACATTTCCACCGAGCAAATCCACGGGCATGAGGATATCGACGCCCGCGCCGATATTTATTCGCTGGGCGCCACGCTCTATCACATGGTCACTGGCCAGCCCCCCTTCCCGGGAAGCAAGATCGACGACGTGCTCGATGCCCACCTCAAGCAGGAGCTGACGCCGCCCGACCACCTGAACGTCGCGCTGTCGTCGGGGCTCGGCGAGGTCGTCGAGGTCATGATGGCCAAGGATCGCCGCCAGCGCTACAAATCCATGGACGATGTCATCATCGACCTCGAGTGCCTGGTGCATCACGATCCGCCCAAGCTGGCGCGCAGCAAGATTCAGGCCGGAACGCTGCAAGGACTGGCGGAGGGAGAAGAGGAAGAGGAAGACGGCAAAGTCGCAGCCAACCCCACTCAGGTGCTCTGGCTGGGCGTGCTCGGCACGCTGCTGGGCGCTAGCCTGCTCGTTAACCTGATCCTGCTCTTTCGCCGCGGCTAAACCTCTGCGTCCTTCGTGTAGCGGTCTACCGCCTGTGAACGGATCGTTGCAATGAGCGAAGTCAGGGAGGGATGATTCATGTCCAGAACCATCACGGGCGTCGTGACGAACGGCGTCATCGTTCCCAATTCGCCGCTGCCTGAAGGGACGCGTGTTGAAATTCGCCTGCAACCGGTTCGACCGGAGGTGACGCCGGATCTGCAGGAAGAGTTCGACGGCTGGGAGCGCGCGGGCGCCGGCACCGTCGAAATGGTCGAGCGTCTCGCGGACGAGATGGAGCGGTGAGCGGTTTCATTTCGGTTCCTGGTTTTCTTCCGGCTTCACAGGCGGCGCGGGTTGACGGCGGTGCTCGACGTCCCAGAGGCGAAAGCCTGTGTCTGTGCCGACCGTGACGCCCAGGGTGCCGCCGTTATCCTTGCCATCGACGCCAACCGAGTAGATGACCAGGCCGTCTGCCAGGCGGCGCAGACGCAGCGGCGCGCCGTCATAGGGATCGCGGGGCACTTCCTTGAGATACGCGGGGACCAGGCCCGACAACGATTCCGGCCAGCGGCCGTTTGCCAGGCGATAGCGTTCGGCGGCCAATGCGGCAATCGTCGAGCGCATGAGGGCGTCGCTGCGCCTTATGGCTTCGGCAAGCTTCTCGGCCGTCGGAAACAGAAGTTGAGCCAAGCCCGGCAATCTTTCCCGCCTGGCGCGGAGATCGTCGAAATGCTGCTTACGCTCCATTTCGGGCAACTGGACCGCCGCGATAATCTCGTTATGCAGTTCCAGGAGGGCGGCACGATTCGTAGGAATGGAG
>DASZFN010000281.1:0-13647 GCA_035939715.1 Gemmataceae bacterium
AGAGCCCACCTGCATCGTCCTGCACCAGGACGGCAAGACGGAGGCGCTGGATCATCCGCTTGCCGCCGCCCTTCTGGACCGAGGCTGGACCCTGCTGGCCCCCGACCTGCGCGCCACGGGAACCTTGCATCCGCCCCACGACGCGGTCGCCGGCGCGCCCGATCACAATAGCGCCGAGCATGCTCTCTGGATCGGCCGGCCGCTCCTTGGCCAGTGGGTGTTTGATGTGCTCTGCATCCTGGACTGGATGGCCTTGCAGCCGACGCTCGACCGGCGCCGCTTTGCCGTCCTCGGGCTCGGCAATGCCGGGATCATCGCCCTGTGCGCGGCTGCCCTCCTTGACGATCGGATCGCATCCGTCATGACGGTGCGCTCTCCTGTGACTTACATCCCCGAGCAAGCATACCCCGCTGGCTTTAGCATGGGCCTGCTGGCGCCGGGAATCTTGAAAGCAGGGGACGTGCCTCACCTCGCTGCTCTTGCGGCGCCGCGACGCTTAACTGTGGTGGACGGCCTGACTGCGCAGGGAAGGAAGCTCCAGGAACGGTATCTAAAGGAAGCGTTTGCCTTCACGGCCGGCATCTTCAAATTGGCCAAGGCGGAGGCCAATCTGGCGGTCATAGAGGGCATTCGTACCGAAGATCTCGCTGCAAGATTATGAGCTTCCCTCGGAGATGCCCATGACTGCAAAGGACACCCATGGTGGAACTTCTCCTGAGCGCCTCGTCTTGTACGGAGTCACGTGGGCAGAATACAGCCGGATCTTACGCACCTTTGCCGAGCGTCCTTCTCTCCGAGTGACCTACGACCGTGGAAACCTCGAACTCATGAAGCCGCCCCTGGAGCACAATTCCATTGTTCGCTTCTTCAGCCTGGTGATCCTAGCTCTGACCCTGGAGCTCGGTCTGCCGTTGAAAGGGGGCGGCTGCACGACGTTCCGGCGTCGCCGGCGCCGCCGGGGGCTGCAACCGGATCAGTGCTACTGGATTGGCAACGAATCGCAGGTGCGCGGCATACATGAAATTGATTTGCGTCGTGATCCGCCGCCGGATCTGGCGTTGGAGGTCATCAGCTACAGCACCCTTGATCGCATGAAAATTTATGCGGCCCTGCGCATGCCTGAGGTTTGGCGTTACGACGGCAGCGCACTCGCTTTTTACGTTCTTGGCCCGGACGGCCGCTATGCGGCCGTCATTCAAAGCCAGGCGCTACCTCAGGTCGCATCCGCCGAGTTGACCGGTTTACTTGTCTTGCACGGCAGCATGGATGAAACCGCCCTGTTCCAGCACTTTCAGGCCTGGGCACGGCAACGCTTTGGCCATTCTGGCCCTTGACAACTTTAACCCGCTGTCTTTTCCCCGCGCAAGCAGCGGCCGATTTGACGAACCGCCTGCTTGAGCCGGTGCTCGTTCTCCACCAGCGCCAGACGCACGTAGCCCTCGCCCGCCTCGCCGAAGCCCCGGCCCGGGCTGACCGCGACTTCCGCTTCTTCGAGCAGTTTCATGGCGAAGTCCATCGAGCCCAGCCGGTCACGCCATTCGGCGGGATAGCGTGCCCAGACGAACATGCCCGCCCTGGGCTTTTCCATGTCCCAGCCGAGTCGCCGCAAGCCTTCGACCAGGACATCGCGGCGGCTCTGGTACTCGGCGGCCTGGCGCTCGACGGCTTCTTCTCCATGGCGCAGGGCGAGGATGCCGGCAATTTGAATCGGCTGAAATATCCCGTAATCGTAATAGCCCTTGATGGTGGCCAGGGCCCGGATCATTTCGGCATTGCCGGCGCAAAAGCCGAGCCGCCAGCCCGCCATGTTGAAGCCCTTGCTCATGGTCGTCGTCTCGACGCCCACGTCCTTGGCGCCCGGCACACTCAGGAAGCTCGGAGCCCGGTAGCCGTCAAAGCAGACGTCGCCGTAGGCAAAATCATGGATCACCATAAAGCCGAAGCGTCGCGCCAGCTTGACCACTTCCACGAAGAAATCGCGCTCCACGACGGTCGTGCTGGGATTGTGCGGGAAGTTGAGAATGACCAGCTTCGGTTTGGGATAGAGATGTTCCGCCACGTTGGCGACACTGGACAGAAAACGGTCCGGCTGGGTGCAGTCGAGGCTGATGACGTTGCCCGAGGCAAGTGCCACCGCGTAAACATGGATCGGGAAAGACGGCGCCGGCACAACGGCCGTGTCCCCCGGGCCCAGGAGGGCCAGGCACATGTGGCTGAAGACTTCCTTGGAACCCAGGCCGGCGAGGGCCTCGGAGTCGCAATCGAGCTGAACGTCATGCTTGCGCGCGTAGCGCAGGGCAAATTCGCGGCGCAAATTGAAGAGGCCGTTGCTCACCGAATAGCGATGGTTCCGCTCATCACGCGCCGCCTCGCACAGTTTTTCGATGACCAGCGGCTCCGGCACATCCGTCGGATTGCCCATGCCCAGGTCGATGACATCCACGCCCGCCCGCCGCTTGCGATACTTCAGGTCATTGATCTTACCGAACAAATACGGCGGCAAGCGCTTGACGCGCTCGGCCACATCGATGTGGAAGGGCGATTCGCTGGTGTTGGGTTCACTTTGCATGAATGGACCGATGTCTATTTGAGGTTCGTTGCTCGCGCGCCAGCCGGATTCATCACACAGCACCGCCAGGCTCACGGCGGTGCGGCCCTATGTCTCAAAGGCACTCAATTATATACCAACATCCGCCCTTGCCGCATTGCCCGCTTGCAGCGAGCTTATTTCGATCCGCATCCCTGCCGATTGGAACGCGCCGACGTCTATTTCAAGTCACTCCTCAGTAAACGGAAGCCAACTCGCCACGCTGCCGTCGGTCACAGTAGCTTTGGACAATTCCGCCTGGTCGGGAATTGCCACCCGGAGGACGGTATTGAGACAACATCGGTAGATTATCGGGAAAGCCGAGGTAGTGTTCCAGAAGTGCGGCCGTTCCTGGAGTTGCGGATTCCTGCAATGCCCGGAACAACTCCAATAACCGCCGACGAGCGTCGGTGATTCGCGGCTGATTCAACCTGCAAACCTCGATCAATTCACGGCCTTCGGTCGTCAGTCCATGTATCACGCCATTAGCAAAAACCGAGAGATGATGACCGTGGGCTTGCCGGCAAGGATCCAGAACGCCGCGGGCGTCGGCTTTTACCCAATTGCAGCGGCAACAGGCATAAACAAGGTTGTCATAGTCGCACTCGTGACCGGGGGCCGCCGCGCGAGATTCCAGATGATCCACGCTGTAGGATTCTTCACCCACCGGATACCAGCGCTCGCGCCACAGACAATAGACGCAGCGAAATTGGAACTCGTCCCGCAGCCATGGCTTATACGACTGGTAGTTGGCATAGCCGAGCGGACCGTGGCGGCGAACATGAACCTGCGTTGGGTACTGGAAAACCAGTCTGTTGAGGTCACTGGCTCGAGTCATCAAGTGCTTTCGCTGCCATCTGCTCCATTTGCGCGATGCCTTCCAACATTGGGGCATCCAGTGCCTCCAAGGTCTGGTCGGCCTGTCGCTGGAGGTCTTGCACCTCAGCCGCCTCGGCCGGGGTCAGCCCTTCTGCAAACTGCTTCTGAATCAGTGCCAACCGCCGCCGATTCGTTGCCGGCCAGTCGTATCGTTTCACGGCTTGCCCAAGGACCTCGAGAGCAAATTGCTCAACTGGGATCTTGCGCATTTCCGCCTTGGATTGCAGTTCCGAGGCCAAGGGATCCTTTACGGTAATTGTCAGCGGCATGGTCAAATTCCCCCTTATCCGCATCATACACTCAAACCGCCTATTCAAGAAGGTCGCGACCAGAACAAACGAATCAAGTCCCACTTCTACCCACCTCCTTTTTCCCCTATGCTTTCCTTCATTAATCCTTCGTGTTCCTTCGTGGACAACGGCCTAATGGACGGCGAACAGTTCAAGGTCCTGATCATCGACGACGAGGAAGCCCACGCCGAGGCGGTGGCGGAGAGCTTGCAGCGCGTCGGCTACGCTTGCACCATCGCCACCAGCGGCAAGGCTGGGGCGGCGCGCATCGACGACGATGAGTTCGACATCATCCTCACCGACCTGCGCATGCCCGACATGGACGGCCTCGCCATCCTCCGCAAGGCCAAGCAGGCCAACCCCGCCGCCGAGGTCTTCGTCATCACCGGCCACGGCGACGTCAAGACCGCCGTCGAGGCCATCAAGCAAGGCGCCGCCAACTACCTCACCAAGCCCGTGGACATGGGCGAGCTCCGGGCCGTCATGGACAAGGCGGCCGAGCGCATCCGCCTGGCCCAGGCCAATCGCGAGCTGAAACGCCAGCTCGATGAAAAGTTCGGCTTCGAGGGGGTAGTCGGCAACAGCCCCAAGATGCACGAGGTAATCGAACGGCTGCGCAACATCGCCCCGACCAGCGCCGCCGTGCTCATTCAAGGCGAGACCGGCACCGGCAAGGAGCTGGCCGCCAAGGCCATCCACACCAACAGCCCGCGCAAGAACAAACCGTTCGTGGCCCTGAACTGCACCGCCCTCAACGAGAACCTGCTCGACGACGAGCTGTTCGGCCACGAGCCGGGCGCCTTCACCGGCGCCGACCGCGTGCGCAAGGGCCGCTTCGAGTACGCCAACGGCGGCACCCTGTTTCTGGATGAGATCGGCGACATGCCGGTGCCCTTGCAGGCCAAGCTGCTGCGCGTGCTGGAGAACAACGAGGTCTTCCGCATCGGCAGCAATGAGCCGATCAAGGTCAACGTCCGCATCCTGTCGGCCACCCATCGCGACCTGGAAGCCGCGCTCGCCGACAAGTCGTTCCGGCAAGACCTCTATTATCGGCTGAAGGTGACCACGCTCCGTCTGCCGCCGCTGCGCGAGCGCCGCGAGGACATCCCGCTCCTGGCTGCCCACTTCATCAAGGAGTTCAACCAGCGCCATAACAAGCACGTCAGCGGCATCGCCGAGCCGTTGCGCCGGGCCATGGCCAGCTACGATTGGCCGGGCAACGTCCGCGAGCTGCGCAACAACCTCGAGAGCATGGTCGTGCAGGACCAGGACGGCGTGCTCGGCCTCAACGACCTGCAGGACGGCGACACGCTGCGCCGCCTGCAATTCCCCGACAATCACGCAGCCAGCCCGGCCAACCTGGTCGGCAGGCCGTTGACCGAGGTGGAACGCTACTACGTGCAGCAGTGCCTCGAGATGACCAACGGCAACCGCGAGGAAACCGCCCGCCTGCTCGGCATCGGCGAACGCACCCTCTACCGCATGATCCAGGACTGGAAGCTGCAGGATAGGATCAAGCAAGCCTTCGCCGAGGCAGATGGCAATCTCGAAGAAGCGGCCAAAACGCTTAACATGAAGCCCGCAGCGTTGGAGCGAAAGGCGAAGAAGTGGGGCATGCCGATCCACGGAAAGGATGGTCAGTAGTCAGTAGCCAGTAGTCAATGGTAAAGGCTACTGACTACTGACTATTGACTGCGATGCGATGAAACGAATCCACCAACTACCCTCTTCGGTTGTGACGAAAATCGCCGCCGGCGAAGTCATCGAGCGTCCGGCGAGCGTGATCAAGGAGTTGCTGGAAAACTCCGTGGATGCCGGCAGTACGCGGATTGATGTGGAGATCGAGCAGGGCGGCGCGGAATTAATTCGCGTGGTGGACAACGGCGGCGGGATTCTGCCGGCCGATTTGCCGCTGGCCTTTGCCAGTCATGCGACGAGCAAACTGGCCGATGCAGACGATCTCTTCCGGATCAGCACGCTGGGCTTTCGGGGCGAGGCACTGGCGTCTATCGGCGGCGTGGCGCAGGTGACCTTGCAATCCCGGCCGGCGGATCTCGCGTGCGGCGCCGAGATCGCCTGCCACGGCGGCGAGATCTCCCCGGTGCGCGCCTGGAACGGGGCGCCCGGGACACGCATGGAAGTGCGCCATCTCTTCTACAACACCCCGGTGCGGCGGAAGTTTCTCAAGTCCATCGCCACCGAGGCCGGCCACGTCTCCGAAGCGTTCACGCGCCTGGCGCTGGCCCAGCCGAGCCTCCATCTGACCCTCCGCCATAACGGCAAGGACGTCTATGAAGTGCCCGCCTCCGCCGGTCTAGAAGATCGGCTCCGACTCTTTTTCGGGGCCGATGTCGCGGACAGACTCTACACCCTGGAAGCAAGCCAGGGCCCCGTCCGGCTGCGCGGCTACATCGCCGACCCCCAGTGCGAGCGCGGCACGGCCAGGATGCAATATGTCTTTGTCAACGGCCGCTGCATTCGCGACCGCAGCCTCATGCATGCCTTGCAGGAGGCCTACCGGGGACTGCTTATGGCCGGACGCTATGCAGTGGCGTTTCTCTTTCTCGATCTGCCGGCGGATGAGATCGATGTCAACGTCCATCCGACGAAGGTGGAGGTTCGCTTCCGCAACAGCCAGGTGCTGCATCACCTGGTCTTCAGCGCCATTCGCGAGCGCCTGCGTGCCGAAAATCTGACGGCGCGGCTCAGAGCGCCGGCATTCCCCACGGCCCAGTGGACTATGTCCAGTGCGCCGGCGACTGCTATGCCGGGTCCGGAACCGACCACGGCGCTGCCTTTCGCAACCCGGCCGTCGGGAGCAAGCGGGCTGCCGGCAACGGATTTTAAGCAAGCCCCAGAGAATGAAACGAAGTCTCCGAACCCGGCTGAATCCCTCTCTCCGGCAAACGGCCATGCGCCAACTTCTGCCGTCGCCCTGTCGAACAACATCAGGGCCATCCAGCTTTACGACGCTTACCTGGTCCTGGAGACCCAGGAAGGCATGCTGGTGATCGACCAGCACGCCCTTCACGAACGCGTTCTGTTCGAGGAATTCAAGCGTCGCATCGCCTCGGGCACGCTCGAAATCCAGAAACTGCTCATGCCCCTTCCAGTCGATCTGACCGCCGAACAGGCCGCGCGCACGCTCGAGCAGCGAGACGCGCTCGCCGAGCTGGGGCTAGGTGTGGAAGATTTCGGCGGCGGCACCGTGCTGCTCACCAGCTACCCGGCCATCCTCGGCAACCGCCCGCCTCAGGAGGTGCTCAAGACGGTCGTCGATCACCTGCTCAGCAAGGAGCGCCTGCCCAGCCGGGAGGTGCTGCTCAATGACCTGCTCAGCCTGATGGCCTGCCACGCCGCCGTGCGCGCCGGCGACCGCTTGAGCGCGGAAGAAATCGCCGCGCTCATTGCCCGGCGCGACCTGGCCCACGATACCCACCATTGCCCCCACGGGCGCCCCACGGCCTTGCTGTTCAGCAAGCAAGAGCTAGACCGCCAATTCCGGCGAATTTGAACAACACCCATTTTTACCCCGAAGGGGGTTGCACAACACAGCCCAGGGTCGCGCCAGCGCACCCTGGGGTCGGCAATCCGCCCCGTCCTCTTTACCCCGAAGGGGTTGCACAAACATGGCGACCTGGGAAGGCTGCCGAGGAGAGGCTTTGCACATTGCGATCAATGCGACGGGCTACTCGAAAATGCACCGTAGCCAGCTTGCCAATAGAAGTCGGACAATTCGGACGATTCGATCTTCAGCCACTTCGAAGAATCGCGTTTTAGTTCCCGCACGAAATTCGCCACGCTTATATTTTTTGAAAGACGACAAAGAATGTGCACGTGGTCTTCAACGCCGCCAATGATTATGGCCGGCGATTCAAGATTCTTGCAGATACCGGCCAGGTAGGCGTGCACCTTGATACGGAGTTCGTTGTTTTGAAGATAGCGTGCGCGATTTTTCGTCGAGAATACAACGTGGAGATAGATTTGAGAAAGAGATTGGGGCATAGCCTTGGATCTCTTGTAAAACCCTTTCAGGGTTTAGTTCGTTTGGCGGCGACAGTCCCCCCTCCAGGGTGCGCTAGCGCGACCCTGGGCTGTGTTGTGCAACCCCCTTCGGGGTAAATATGTTCCCTGCCAACAGTCCCGCCATGAAGTGCACCGGGTCGCCCTGTTCGCGGGCGACTTCAGCGAGGGTTTTATAATCGCGCGTCTGCCGGCATAACTCCACAATGCTCGGGCAAGAGGACGGCGTGCTCTGCGGTTTGGTCAGGAATTGCCGCGCGACCTGCAATGCCTCTGCGGGCCGATCGATGCGCACTAGCAGGTTGACCAGTACCTCCGCCGGAAACGTGCCGACCGTCTCCGGGTCGGCATGCTTTGCCTTGGCCCGGAAGTGCGCGATGCCCTCGTCCACTTTGTCTCCCGCCAGCACCGATAGATAGATCCCGTAATCGCGATATTGCTCCTCAAACGGCGGGTCGCCCGCATATTGAAAACGCGGCGACAAGCGTTGCCCATAGGCGCATAGCTCGCGCGCCATGTCCAGTTCGGCACCGGGCGATAGATGCACACTCATCTGCACGATGGAGCTCAGGTGCGACACATCGACGTGATAGAAATCGTCCTCAAAGAGATAATCCTTGCCCGCCATCAACTCGCGCACACTCTGACTTTCCGGCGCTTTCCCTTCATGGCGAGCGACCTCCTCGGCGAGGCGCTGGCGAAGTTGTTCATACAGGGCGTGCACCAAGCCTCGGATACAATACTCGCGCACCGCCGGATCCGGAAACTGCTGCCCGCTGACTGTGGTGATGGTGCTGCAAATTCCGTAACGGTCCAGGATCCAGTCGAAGCCTTTGCGCGGATGCACGCCGTGATGAAAGGCGATCTCGATGAGCTGCTGCGGGTCCTCTTCTTCCTTGAATCGATAGCGCTCCAGCGCCTTGGCCACCGGTTCTGTTTCGCCCAGCATGCGGTAGTACATCCAGGCGTGCAGGATATCGCCCTCGTCCAGATAGAGCTGCCCGACCAGCCGCCCCGCATCGCGAATGGCTTCCTCATAAGGTGCATGCACCGACTCCGGCAGCTCGTTCGCCCCCTCGGTCGGCACGGGAGAAACCCCCAGGGCATGGCGCTTCTTGAGCAATAAAGCATAGAAGAGATTCGCGTAGTCCTTCTGGGATCGTAGGGCGGTGCACAAGTGCTCGATGGCAGCTTCCGGTCCCTTGCTCGATAGCGTGCGCTGCAGTTCATCAAGATGAGAAGGGTCCATAATTCCCGGTCCTCTCGTCGCGAATGGAAAAATCGGGCAGGCCCAACCATCTTATCAGCCTGCCGATTGAGCCGCGACCCTCATGGGATGTTCAAACCGGAGCCGGAACCCGCCAGCGGAAGTCCTTCCCGCCTTTGGAGGATCGCCAAAGAGTGCCACGTGCATTTGGCGGGCGGACTTGGAAGATTTTTGGCAGAAACTGACAGATTTATGGAGTTTTCTGCTCATGAGTTGGCAGATATTGATAGATATCTGGAATATTCTTGAAAGATTTTGATTGACTTTTGCTCGGAATCGGTCAAAAATGCGCAGAGACTGCCGATTAGGGAAAGTTTGCCGCCAAAATTCGGGGTTTCTCAGTGCCCACGCACCAGCGCCGCCGGCGGATCCTGGAATTGATCAGCCACACGGGCTTTACGACCCTGGTCGATTTGGCCAGCGCCGTCAACGCCTCGCCCTCCACGGTGCGCCGCGACCTGGACCACTGGGAGCGGAAGGGGCTGGTCAAACGCAGTCACGGCGGTGCGACGTATATCGGCGACGGGGCGGGTCTGCCTGAACTGGAAGAGCGCGTGTCTCTGCAGAGTGAAGAGAAGCGCCTCATCGCCAGGCTGGCCACGTCGCGCATTAGCGATGGCGACGCCGTGCTGCTGGACGGCGGTACGACCACGCTGGAAGTCGCCAAGCTGCTGGTGGGTCGGTCGCTGCAGGTTGTCACCAACAGTTTGCCGATCGCCAATCTGCTCGCCAGCGGCCGGGAGACCGACCTGGTCATGCTGGGCGGCTATGTCTACCCGAAGACCGGCGTGGCGCTGGGGCCGTTGACCGTGCGGATGATGGAAGACATTCATGTCCACCAGACGATCCTGAGCGTCGGCGGCATTACGGCGAAGGGACTGTTCAACAGCAACTTGCTGCTGGTGGAGACCGAACGAGCGATGATGCGCTGTGCCGACGAGGTGGTGGTCGTGGCCGACCACACCAAGATCGGCCGACAGGCGCTGGCGTTTCTGTGCGAGCTTTCGGCGGTCGATACGCTGATCGTCGATCGCGGTTTGACGCCCGAGCAGGCTGCCATCATCGATCAGGCGGATGTACGCGTTCTGGTGGCCGGGCTGACGAGCAACGGTAACGCCGAGGAAGGGTTTCACGCATGAGCACGGCAACGCTCGACCGGAGCCTGGTGGAACGGCTGGTGCGCGACGCCCTCCGGCAGCGCTTGCCGGGCCACGGCCAACCGCGGATCAATGGCAAGCCCGGGGCGCCGAAGCTGGTGGTCAATATCTCAGCCCGGCACTGCCATGTGACCCAGACCGATCTCGAACGCCTGTTCGGTGTCGGCCATAAGCTGACGCCCTACAAGCCCCTCTACCAGGACGGCTTTTTTGCTGCCGAAGAAACGGTCACGATCATCGGCCCCCGGCACCGGATGATCCCTAACCTGCGCATTCTCGGCCCGTGCCGCGATCACAGCCAGGTCGAGCTGGCGTTCACCGACGCGATCTCGCTGGGCATGGATATCCCGGTGCGCAAGAGCGGCGATCATCGCGACGCGCCCGGCTGCTACCTGCTGGGCCCGGCCGGCATGATCGAGCTGCGCACCGGCGTCATCCGCCACGAACGGCATGTACACATAGGCCACTCGGACGCCGCACATTACGGCGTCAAGGACGGCGACCGCATCAACCTGCGGGTCAAGAGCACGTGCTCGGCAGTGCTCGAAGACTTGCTCGTGCGCCTCGCCCCGGCGGCCAAGCTGGAAGTGCACCTGGACACCGACGAAGGCAACGCCGTGGATTTGCCCAACGCAACGAAGGTGGAGTTGTTTCGCTGACCAATGACGAAATCCCGATTTCTTTTTTGGAGAACTTGAATGGCCACTTCTCACATGGAAGCCCTCGGCATGATCGAGACGAAGGGCTTGGTGGCGCTGGTCGAGGCCAGCGACGCCATGATCAAGGCGGCGAACGTGACGCTGCTCGGCTGGCAGAAAATCGGCAGCGGTCTGGTGACCGCGCTCGTGGTCGGCGACGTGGCTGCGGTGAAAGCGGCCGTCGATGCCGGCGCTGCTGCAGCCGGCCGGGTCGGCGAAGTCATCGGCGTGCAGGTCATCCCACGGCCGCACGACGACCTCGGCGCTGTCCTCCCCGTCGCCGGCAAGAAACAAGCGGCCCAGACCGCAGGCGTGAGCTAAGCTCGCTTCGCCGTTTAGCCGCGACCCGTTAGGGGAGCGCGAACAGGAAACGTGCAGGCCGCTCCCCAAACGGGTCGCGGCTAAGCGACTTTTTGCATTTATCTCTTATTAATGAGGACCCTCCCATGGCTGTAACTCCGACATCCAACTCGTCCCGCAACGGCACCAACCACGAGGCGCTTGGCCTGATCGAGACCAAGGGCCTGATCGCCACCATCGCTGCCACCGATGCCATGTGCAAGGCCGCCAACGTCGCCCTGGCCGGCCAGGTGCAGATCGGCGGCGCTTACGTGACGACCTTCGTCCGCGGCGACGTCGGCTCCGTCCGCGCCGCCGTGGATGCCGGCGCCCAGGCCGCCGGCCAGAACGGCGAACTCGTGAGCGCTCACGTGATCCCGCGTCCGGATGAAACCGTCCTGGACACGTTCTTGGGAAAATAAGGCGTGGTCATCGGTTTGAAACTACTGTCATTGGTCATTCGCGAATGGCCAATGACGAATGACCAATGACCCAATGATTTGGATGAAAATCCTCGTCGCCAACCTGGGCAGCACCAGCTTCAAGTACCGTCTATTCGACATGACGACGGAGAAGGTGCTTGCGCGCGGCGGCGTGGAGCGCATTGGCGCGACGAAATCGCGGTCGTATGCCCAGACCGAGCGCGGTTCCAACGAGAAGGAGCTGCTCGTGCCGGACCATGCGGTCGCGGTCGAAGCTTGCCTGCAGCTTCTTGCCGATCCGCAGGTGGGCGTGTTGAAGGGTCCAGACGAACTGGCGGCCATCGGCTTCAAGGCCGTGCACGCCCAGCAGATGACCGGCGTGCATCGCGTTGACGGCCAGGTGCTGGCGGCCATGCAGGCGTACAACGATGTCGCCCCGGCCCATAACCCGCCCTACGTCCGTGCCATGCGGCTGCTTGCGGAAAAGCTGCCGCAGATCCCTCTGGTGGCGGCATTTGAAAGCGGCTTTCACGAGACTATCCCACCTGCCGAGCGGCTTTATGCGGTGCCGCTGGAATGGGTGGAGAAGCACGGCATTAAGCGCTGGGGCTTCCACGGGGCCAGTCATCGCTACATCGCGGAGAGGACAGCCCAGCTACTGGAGAAGCCGGGCGCCCGCATCATCTCCTGCCATCTAGGCGGCAGCAGCTCGCTGTGCGCGATCCGCAACGGCAAGTCCGTGGCCAACAGTCTCGGCATGAGCCCGCAAACCGGACTGCCCCACAACAACCGGGTTGGCGATTTCGATCCGTTTGCCCTGCCCGCCCTGATGCGGGCCACCGGCAAATCGCTCGAACAGGTGCTCGACGACCTGGCCAACCGGTCGGGCCTGCTCGGCCTGAGCGGCGGTCACAGCAATGATCTCCGCGACATCGAAGAGCAAGCCCAGCAAGGGGACGAACCTGCGCAGCAGGCGCTGGCTGTCTTTCAGGCGTCGGTGCGGCATTATCTCGGCGCCTATCTGCTGCTGCTCAACGGCGCGGACGCGATTGTGTTTACCGGCGGCATCGGCGAGAACTCGGCGCTTATGCGGACAGCCATCTGCAAGGACCTGGATTGGTTCGGTATTTCCCTGGACGAGAAGGCCAACGCGACAGCTAAAGGGGAGGCGGCGATCCACGCCCGGACCAGTCGCGTGCAAGTATGGATCATGCCGACCAACGAGGAATTGATTGTCGCCCGGCAAGCGAAGGCCTTGCTTTCGAAATGAGGCACTCATGTTTCTGGCCAAAGTTACCGGCAGCGTGGTAGCGACGCAAAAGATCGCCTCCATGACCGGTCGCAAACTCCTGACCGTTGAGCCGCTGCGCGTCGATCCCGGCAAACGCGACAAGCTGGTGACGACCGGCCGGACATTTGTGGTCGTCGACACGGTCGGCGCCGGCCAGGGAGAAATGGTCCTGATCGTGCAGGGCTCCAGCGCGCGCATGACGCCCGAGACCGAGAAGCTGCCCGTGGACGCCGTGATTGTGGGCATCGTGGATACGGTCAATGTGGAGAACCAGACCATTTTCTCCGCCGCGGCTACAAGGTGAAAAAGCTCTCGCAGAGCACGCAGAGAGCGCAGAGGAACTTCTCTGCGGCCTCTGCGTGCTCTGCGAGAGATTTTGAAGGAATCCAGCCATGCAAGTCACCGACGAACTGGTTCGCAGCGTCGTCCAGGAAGTCCTCAGCCAGATGCGCAACGGCCAGGCCAGGCCGTCAAACGGCCATGCCCAGCGCTGGGGTATTTTTGCCGACGTGGATGAAGCCGTGAGCGCAGCCGCGGCGGCGCAAAAACAATTCGAGGCACGCGGGTTGGAAGAGCGCCGCAAGGCCATCACCTGCATTCGCAAGATCTGTACAGAGCAAGCCGAAACACTCGGCCGCGAGGAGTTGGAAGAAACCAAGATCGGCCGGCTGATCCACAAGATTGAAAAGCTCAA
>DASZFN010000282.1:0-5076 GCA_035939715.1 Gemmataceae bacterium
TGCGCTTTCGGGCCAGCAACCAGCCGCCGTACGCGTTTGAATGGCTCGACCTGAAGGCCACCAGCCTGGATTACGGCACCATCTTGACGCGGATCTCGCGAGCATAATCGACGCTTCCGAAACGGGAACGGCGGCGACAACGCCTCCGAACCTGCGTGAATGCCGCCCCCGGGGGACCGTCTGTCAATACGGATAAATGTTATCCTAAAAGGGTATTTTTCCATAAGTCATTGAAATGAGAAAGGTAACCATGACTGCCCCTCGGTCTCCGTCCCCCGGTCTCCCTCTGAAGAATCAATCACTTGGCCGCGACTCTCTCATCAGCCAATTCCCTTCCCCAAATACTGCGGATCCGCTCCAGCTTGCGCTCTACTGTGCGCAACCCGCAGTTAAGCCTTGTGACCACTTCCTTGTCGGTGTTCTTCCCCAGGCGACGGCGGCTACATCCCTCTTGGCGGGTGAGTCCTGAAATGCACGCCTGTGGACCGCCGCCTGAAACGGATTACTTGCGGCCAGATCGTAGTTTGTTCTCCAGTTCTATTGCAAGCCGTTATTGTCATTTGCTGTCGAGTTTCGCAGCCAAGATTGCATGCATCGCCTCGTCACGCAAGACGATCCCACCTGCGTCCCTCGCAAATCGCAGCATCACCCTCTGGGGAGGCGCTTTGGTGTTCACTTCTTCCCTTCGAGCTCCGCCAGCAGCTTTTGAAAATCCGCGCGCGGGCGCAAAGCGGCGAGGTCAGGGTCTTGCTTCATGTGGGCAGCATTCTTGTAACCCTGCGCGACGGCGTGCTTGAGCAAGGTCATCGCTTCATTCGCACACTCCTTGGCGAGCTGGGTCGCGTCGGCACCCGAAGTTGTTCCCCCGGCACAGAGACCATACAGACAGGCAGCGTCATAAAGGTGGTCTGGCTTCTCGCCGGCTAGTTGCCTCATCGTTGCCGCCGATTCGACCGCTACGGACAATTTCCGTTCCTTCAGGAGGAAGCGGACGCGGATGTCCAGCAGCGGCGGAACTTCAGCCGCCGGTTGCGTGACCGTGAAGTCGAGATCCCGGACCGCCTGTTCGGCCTTCCGGCAGAAAGCCAGCCGCTGGCGACAATGGTTCCAGCAATCGCCGAAGAATGGGTCTGTCAGCTTCCCGGCCTTGTCAAGCTTGTCGAACATTTGCACGGACCGGGCAAAGGCCTCGGCGGCGGCGCGGTAATTCTGCCCCGCCTGCTCGGCGTCACCGAGTTGCCCGTGCGTCATGGCCACGTAGGATTGTTCCACGCTGTTCCCTGGCTCGGCACGTAAGCGGCGCACGCGCAGAGCGAGTGTCTGCTGCAACAACTCCAGAGCCGTGGACAATTGGCCTGTCATGATGTAGGAAACGGCCAGGTCGTTCATGCTCCTGAGCGTGTCGGGGTGGTCGGGGCCGAGCTTGGCTTTGCTGAGCTGTAGCGTTTCTTCACGGAGCTTGAGCGCATCCCGCGTGCGGCCGACGTCGTTGTAGGAATGGGACAGGTTGTCCATGCTCACGAGCGTGCCGGGGTGGTCGGGGCCAAGCTTGGCTTTGCTGAGCCGAAGCGTTTCTTCGCGGAGCTTGAGCGCGTCCTGCATGCGTCCTGCGTTGGCGTAGCAAACGGCCAGGTTGTTCATGCTCCTGAGCGTGTCGGGGTGGTCGGAGCCGAGTTTGGCTTTCCTCAGCTGAAGCGTTTCTTCGTGGAGCTTGAGCGCGTCCTGGGCGCGGCCGGCGGCGGCGTAGGAACACGCCAGGTTGTTCATGCTGCGAAGCGAGTCGGGGTGGTCGGCGCCGAGCTTGGCTTTCATGAGCTGTAGCGTTTCTTCGCGGAGCCTGAGCGCGTCCCGCCCGCGGCCGACGGCGTCGTAGGAATTGGCCAAGTTCAACATGCCTGCCAACATGTCGGGGTGGTCGGGACCAAGCTTGGCTTTGCTGAGTTGTAGCGTTTCTTCGCGGAGCTTGAGCGCGTCCTGGGTACGGCCGGCAGCGTAATAGGAAGTGGCCAAGTTGTTCATGCTCCCGAGCGTGTCGAGGTGGTCGAGGCCAAACTTGGCCTTCATGAACTTGAGCGTTTCTTCACGGAGCTTGAGCGCGTCCTGGATGCGGCCGGCGAGGTCGTAGGCAATGGCGAGGCCCATCATGCTTTTAAGCGTGACGGGGTGGTCGGGGCCAAGCTTGGCTTTGCTGATCTGTAGCGTTTCTTCGCGGAGCTTGAGCGCGTCCCGGGTGCGGCCGGCAGCGTCATAGGAATTGGCCAGGTGCATCATGCTCTCGAGCGTGTTGGGGTGGTCAGCGCTGAGCTCGACTGTGTAGAGCTCGCGTGCGCGGACCAATTGCGGGATCGCCAGGTCGGCGCGGCCAATTTCAACCAGCGTCCAGCCCAAGGTCGAGCGGATTTCCGCCTCGACCAGGGGCTGCTCCGTAAACTTGCCTTCAATCTTCTGGGCGGCGCGCAAGACCAGGTCGCGCACCTTCAATTCCGGGTCCATCTTGACGCCGGTCGCTTCCTGGCCGTACTGCTTGCGGGCGGCAGCCAGTTGGAACAGGTCGCGCTGCAAGAATTCCTTGACCGCCGTTGCCGTCGCCGCTTCGGTCCGGGCCTTCTCTTCGCTTTTCTGGGCGGCGATGCGTTGATCCTCTTCGCCCTGGCGGGCCAACTCGGTCCGGTTTTTTTCGGCGTTGACGAAATAGAGTCCCACGGCCAGGCCCACGGTTGCGGTGAAGAACGCCGCTGCCGCGGTGGACACCACGGGTTTGTGTTTGCGCGCCCACCGCCCGCCCCGAACGAGCAAGGGCTCGGCATAGCACGACACCGGCTCATCCGCCAGCCAATGATCGATATCGTCGGCCAGTGCACGCGGTGTTGGATATCGCTCTGACTGGCGTAAAGCCATGGCTTTGAGACTGATGGCTTCGAGGGCTGGCGGCACATCAGGCCGGACCGCGCGCGGCCTGGGAAAGTCGCCGCGCTCGATTTTGGTTTCGATATCCTTGTCCTCGCGCTTGAAAGGAGCCCGGCCGGCCAGCAGGTAATACAGCGTCGCTCCCAGACTATATACATCACTCGACGGACCTAGTTGATCAAGATGGCCTGCCAGTTGCTCGGGGCTCATGTATTCCAGTGTGCCGACCTTGGCGCCCATCTCCGTCGGAGCCGAACTGCTTGCCGAAGGCGGACACACCGGCACATCTTGCGTTGCGCTTGTGTCGTCTCGCCAACCAAGAGGTTTTGCCAGGCCCCAGTCAACGACCAGCGTTTCTCCGTACGGCCCAAGAAGAATATTGCCGGGCTTCAAGTCGCGGTGCAGCACGCGCCGGCTATGGGCATATGCCACTGCATTGCAGACATCTAGGAAGCGGCGCAAGAGTTGGTGCAGATCTAGTTTGTACGCTGCCGGGTCGGAATACCTCGTTGCGTGGAAGCGCTCAATAGCCTCCTTCAGGTTGTCTCCCTTTACAAACCGCATCGCGTAGAATGGCCGTCCATTGGCGTAGGCGCCCAGCCCGTAGACCGGCACGATGCCTGGATGTTCCAGGTGGCCGGTGATCTCCGCCTCGCGCACAAACCGACTGCGGGCTTCCGGTTCGTCCGCAAACGGCTCCTGGATCTCCTTGAGGGCAACTTCGCGGCGCAGCTCCCGGTCCTGCGCTATGAAGACTTCGCCCAAGCCGCCCTTCGCATGCGGGCGCAGTACGCGGAAACGCATGCCGTCTCGTGAACGTGGGAGGCCGGGCAACGTGGTTTCTGCGTCCACCTGGCGCACCGTAGCGACCTGGCGAATGCTGGCCTGCACTTCTTCGTCGGGCACGTTCTTCAAATCATCGGCGGCCGACGAAATCGACGACAGCGCTGCCAGACTTTGCCGCGGATCGTGGGCATGCATCTCCAAATGCTTCTCGACGAGAGCAGCCAGCAAGGCATGCATGTCGGCACGAAGCGCTCCCTGATCCAACAGGATTTCGCCCAGAGATCTGGTCTTGTGCAGCACCCAGGCGTTCATCCCTGCAATGAGTTGTTCGCGATTGACAAAATCCATCTGCAGAGCGAGGATGCCGAAGAGCAGATTGCGGTCCGCTCGTAACTGACCCGTTGCGGAGGAAATATTCTCAACTGGCTTTGATGGAGACTCTCGCGCAAATATGACTGTGATAAGGGCAGCATGCTGTGGGAACCGTCGCAAAAATTCTTGGGGAACAGGTGAATCTCCCGTCTTTCCGCGAAATTCCAATTCTAGTTTAAGCAACTCCTCCAGCAACTTCGAACGCTCCGGCTCCGCCGCCGTTCCCAGGTAGTCCTCAACCCGAGGTTTCTCGCCCCGCTGCCACGCCGCCTCGAAGGCATCGCAGATGCGATCCACCCGTTCAAGCATTGATTCGTGCGCGGCCGTGTTCTGATTGCCCTGGGAACCGTTCATCGCCCTAGCTCTTTCTGCAAAATAGAACGAATCCGCTCCATTTTCCGTTCCACCGTGCGCAGCCCGCAGTTCAGTTTCCCGGCCACTTCCGTGTCCTTGTAGCCTTCCAGCTTCAGGACGGCGATTTGCCTCAGCGTCTCGTCGCCGAGCTTGGCAAGGAGGCGTTCATATTCTTCCGCCACCTCGATCACAAAGTCCGGCTGCGGTTCACGGCCGATAATGTGGTCAAATGACACTTCATTTGCGCCCGCTTCCCGAGAGAGAGCTACGGCGGACTCTCCGCGAACCTTTCCGCCCCCTTCTTTCAGGCTCTGGTTGTGTTTGATCACGTCCATCGACTTCCGGCTCGTGATGACGACCAGAAGAGGCCAGAGATTGTTTCGGTCCTGGAGTTGCGGGAAGCGACCTCGGCCTACCCCGCGAAAGAAGCTACCGAAAGCGCTCAAGGCCACATCTTCCGGGCTATCGATCCCCGGCCGGCTCTTGGCGAGCTTGGACTTGGCGAGTCCAACGAGGCGGTGGAAATAACGCTCCCAGAGCTGGCGTGCGGCCGCTTCGTCCTTGCCTGCCTTGAGGCCGGCGATCCAAGCGGTCACCGAGTTTGCACTTGCCACGGGCGCACCCCCCTATTGATTGCCCTGATAATAGGCCACGCCG
>DASZFN010000283.1:0-1545 GCA_035939715.1 Gemmataceae bacterium
GGGATGCAGCCGCCGCGCCCGACCCAGCCGCGTCGTCAACGGCCTCCGAGATGGCCGGTCACCAGCTCGATAAGCTCGGCGACGCATCGGCGACCGCCGAAGAACGGAAAACACGGAAACAGCGCCTCCTCAAGGGGCCGGCGGAGTTCCGAGATATTCGCCTCGATCATCCCGCCAGGGAGTCCGCCCGCGCGTCGAAGCCGCCGGCCGGCGCCAAGACAGCCATGCGCGGGAAACCGCGACGGCGGCGTTCCTAGAGGGCGCTTTTGGTGGCGACGGTGGGGATGCCTCAGAAGAAGCGCACAAGGAGAATCCGTTCTGGCCTCACCGCGCTTACGGAGCCGATCCGAGTCAACTTTGCGCCAGCCACACTTGCGGCGGGCGGATCGCCCGAAATCACAGAACGCGGATGGCGCAGCCGGCGGGTCCGGTTACTGGGTGCTCCTGCCGCGCCAACCTGTGGCCGGCGGGGCTGAGTTTGACCCTGGGTGTGTAAAACGCCCTTTGATGAAGTCTTGCAAGAATTGCTTTCTCTCTCGTGGCTTTCATAACGACGCTGCGAGAATCGTTGCGGTGGCAGTCTCAAGGATGCCAAAGATTTCATCGAAGAACTTCAGCGTTGGGCTGGGTTACCGTAGGCCCTCAAGTCACGGATTTTGGAAGGTGGGCGGCTGCGTGGTGGTGGGGATGCCGGATTAGTTGTATCGGGTGGCGATTTGCTCAACGAGATCAACAATGCAGTGGCGGAGTTTTGGATCCTTGATGCGCATGAAGTATTTCGTGAGTGACAGTCCATCGGAGGTCGCGAGAAAGTCGTCGATGAATGTGCCCTCTTCGCTCGACGCATCCGAGGGGAGCGGCAAGCCTTCGAAGAAGAACGACACGGGGACCTGCAAGACGTGAGCGATCTGCTGAAGCCGACTCGCACCGATGCGATTGGTGCCCTTCTCGTATTTCTGCACCTGCTGGAACGTAAGGCCAAGGCCCTCAGCGAGGGTGGTCTGGCTCATCCCGAGCATCATTCTGCGCATACGGACCCGAGCGCCCACATGCCTATCAGTGGGGTTCGGGGACTTGGTAAACATGACGGCATCCTTTGGTAAACAGCCGGCGAGACGTTCAAGTGTTTTTGCTTTTGTCTCGCGCTCGGGTTGGTGCCGCAGAGCCAGTGACCACAAACTGAGGGGGTGGTCACGCCAAATTCCACCTAGGCCATGGCGCCACTTCGATACATCAATAATCTTCATGATTACCGAGTAAGGTCACGAGCCAAATGGCCGGCAGTCGCCACGATTGGCTACATCCGCGATCCGACTACTGCAAATCGCGAGACCGAACTGAACGACGCTGAGACCGCAGCGCGCGCCCTTGGCGTGCAAATGGTGTTCCTCAATGCAAGCACGCCAAGCCAAATCGAGACCGCATTCACAACGATGGTCGAGCACCGCGTCGGCGCCCTCACAACAGGAGGCGGCACTTTCTTAGGCAGGCAGGCCGAACAAATCGTCCGCTTGGCGGCTCGTCATCGGGTGCCCGCGATCTACG
>DASZFN010000284.1:0-3309 GCA_035939715.1 Gemmataceae bacterium
TCAAGGCCGTGCCGCGAAAGCGCTCGCGAAATTGCTCTTCCGAAAGACCCAGCAACTCGACCGAATCGATGGACTCCAGCTCCGGCCGCGGCTGGAACGCAGCCTCTTTGCCTGGAGGCGCCTTCCGGTTCCATGGACACACCTCCTGGCATATGTCACAACCGAACAACCAATCCCCGGTGGGCTCACGCAAGTCTTCTGGAACCGGGCCACGCAGCTCGATGGTGAGATAACTGATGCAGCGGCGGGCATCGAGCTGACCCGGTGCAGTAAAGGCGTCCGTCGGACAGGCATCAAGGCAAGCGGTGCAGGTGCCACAATGACTTGTCTCGTGAACAGGATCCGGCTCTAGATCGACGTCAAGCAAGAGTGCGCCGATAAAAAAATAGCTGCCCAGCCGCTTGCTGATCAGCATGGTATTCTTGCCGAACCAACCAAGACCCGCCCGCCGTGCAAAATCACGCTCCAGCAGCGGCGCGGTGTCCACGACACCGCGACCACGGCAGTCTGGGACCTCCTCTTGGACCTTGGCGAGCAGTTGGTTCAAACGTCGGCGGAGAACATCGTGGTAGTCTTCCCCCAAGGCGTAGCGCGCCACTTTGCCACCCTGAGCCCTAACCCCTGACCCCTGACCCCTATTGTCGGGCTTGTAGTTCATGCCGACCATGACGACGCTGCGCACTTCGGGCAAGATGGACGACGGATGCCGGCGGGCATCGGCATGCCGGTGCATGTACTCCATTTCCCCGGCGAAACCTTGGTCAAGCCAGGAACGGAGTTTGTCAAAGCCATCCGCTCGTGTCGCCGGCGCGATGCCGGCCAGTTCCAAGCCGAGTGCGTGCGCGTGCTCTTTAATGCGAACGGCAAGGGAGATCATGGGTTTATCTTAGGTTCCGTCAGGCAACGGATACTAGCCCGAAGGGTCGCTTGAAAGCTTAGCCTTGCCGAATGGAGATTTGGCTTGTCTCTTCCGCTGAAGTCGCCTAATCTGCTAGACAATTCAAGCCAATGAGAAAGCTCGCGCACCTTGCGGGCCGCACATGCCGCAGGTAGGACGATGGCAATCTTGCTGCATGGCACAACCCGATACCGCGCGGAGCAGATCCTAGCGCACGGTCCAGATCCGAATTTCATCGAACCAGGCGGTGGCCCGAGGGCCGAGGCCTTCGCGACTTGTCTTGAGTTCGGCCCTTTCCCCTTGGGCACGCCAACAGAGTATGCTTGCCGCAAAGCTGCAGTGTTCCCCAATGAGGGAGGTGCTGCTATTGTAGCGGTGGATGTTCCGGACAATATCATTGACCTGGCGGTTGACCAGCTGTATCTGCCGCTGAGTCAAGGGATCGTTCAATTTGACGAAGGCGCAGGCTTGGATGAGTTGCGTGCTATGTGGTCGGTGTTGAAAAGCAAGTTCATTTAGTCGAGTGCCCATGAGTCATGAATAGTACATCAGCATTTTCAGGACTGCTCAATCGCGTTGTCATGCATCCATCTCGGGGCGTCGTCGGCTTGGTGGATGAATTATTGGCAGCGTGCCGGGAGCACGATCTTGACCTTGACTGGCAAGCCGATTGCTGTCGCGTCCGTACCGCCGGACGCGACTGGGAAGAAGTAGTCGATGTACGGCTCCGCAAGTCGGTCTTTCGGGCGATCCTGGCCCGCGTTGCTTTCCTGTGCAACGAACAAACCCCAAACTCGGTTTCGCCTTATGGCGGACAGGGCGAAATAAGGTTCGGCCCAAGCCCAACAGCAACTTTTCGCATTGCATTGACCAATACCCCCAGCGAACAAAGGTTGAAACTGACAGGACTCCCGATGGAGAATGCCCGGCCTGACGGCGAAGAACGATCAAAGCATCACACTCAGCCGGGAGCAACTCCCGGCCTTTGACCTTTCATTGAGGATCGCATGCTTGATGGCCCGTCCGTAGTTGCCGCTTTCCGCGAATGCGGCATCACGCATGTCGTCTGGATTCCGGACAGCGAGCTCGGCACCTGGGAGCCGGCGCTCAAGGCGTGTCCGGAAATCTCGCTGATACGGGTCTGCCGGGAGGGCGAGGCAATCGCGGTTGCCGGCGGCCTGCTTCTGGGCGGCAAGAGTCCCGTGGTGCTCATTCAGTGCACTGGGCTCTTCGAGGCGGGCGATGCCCTGCGCAATATCGTGCATGACCTGAAGCTACCGCTGTTTCTGGTCGTAGGCGTGCGCAGCTATTACGCCCACCAGCAAGGCAAATCACGGGACACCTGTCCCATCTATACCGAGCCGATCCTCAAAGCATGGCAGATCCCCTATGTTCTTCTTGATCATCAGAGCGCGGCGGCAGATCTGGCGAAAGCCTATCGCCAGGTCCAGGCGGAGAAACGGGCCGGCGCTGTCCTGATTGCGGAGTAGCCATCATGGCCATGACGCTTCGTGAAGCTCTGGAAGTCATCGCCAAACATCGCGGCCAGCGTATCGTCATTTCCACGATGGCATCGATTGCGGTCTGGCCGCAGCTTTCGGATACGGGTCTGGACTTTGCCTACATCCCCTCCGCGATGGGACAGGGGCCCGCGCTCGGTTTGGGACTGGCCCTAGCCCAACCTGAGCACGGCGCCATTGTCATCAATGGCGATGGCTCCACGCTCATGAACCTTGGCAGCCTGGTCACTTTGGCGAATCAGCCGGCCAATGTTTACCTGGTCATTATTGACAATGGCATCTATGAAGTGACCGGCGGCCAGGCCACAGCAGGAAGCGGGCACACGGACTTTTCGGCAATTGCCCGGGGCGCGGGAATCAAGCGGGTCTATGCGTTCGAGATGGCGGCCGCCTGGAGCGGCAAGGCAAGCGAGGTGTTCTCCCAGCCTGGGCCTGTCGTCATTGTCTTAAGGGTTGAGGCAAGAATGGGGCAGAAGACACCCCTGCCTCCCAGGCCGATGCCTGAACAAATTAGTCGGCTCCAGCAGGCATTAGGAGTCTGAGACAAAATCGCCACTCTGTTGTGCAAATGTAGGGCACGCCGGGTACTGCCAAGACTGCCAACTTTTTTGGGCCGGTTGGCAGTCAAGTGTTTTTACGCATCTCCTTACTAGCTAATTACTTGTGATAGATGAATGAGTCGACTGCCAAGCTGCCAACAGAGCCGGGGGCCAGCTTTCTGGCAATGATGGCGTATTGACATAAATATCTATCTTCAAGTGACTTATGTAAATTGCGACGAAAAGTCGACTGCCAAGCCGTTGGTGAATCGTTTTTTCTGTGAAACGTTATGCACCCAGCGCGCGTCGGCGTGAATCAGTTTCACAAACTATCCTTTGATCACCCCAATCG
>DASZFN010000285.1:0-4997 GCA_035939715.1 Gemmataceae bacterium
CACTCGCCAGTTGCTCCAGGACAAATGCTGGCACCGTGGCCTTCCCGGCCCCGTCCTGGAACACGTGGAGGTAATAAACAATGCTGCGCTCGGGAAGGCGGGCTACTTCGCTCAAGAGACTTTCCATGGGCAGGCCGACCAGGTAATGGAATTCGAGCTTTGTTTCATAGGGGCGAAATAGCTTCCGTGCCTCGGCCGCCCAGAATAGATCCATCTCGGATTTACCTGCGACGACGAAGATGCGTTGAGTATTCGGATGAAGCTTAAGGGCAAGATCCAGGGAAGCCGACAAGTCCATCTTCACTGGTACGCCGACGACGTCGGCGGGCAGCTTGCGCGCATCAAGCTCGCTGCGATCGACGGTGCAAAAGACAATTGGCGCTCCTGGGAAGATCTGTTCACGGTGGGCCAGCGCAAAATCCAGGGCTGGGGCCAAACCGGCAATTACGACATCCACCTTGCGACGTGCGTATTTTCTTCGTAAGTGCTCTACCTGGAATTCCTGGTCGCCGGTATCGCGCGGGTGCGACACATCGAGGTACTCGTCATAAACTTCGATCCTTTCCGCGGAGCCGCTCGCGAACGTGGAGCGAATGCTCTGATCCACCAGCGCATTGCCGGGGCTGCCGTCGTTGTTCTGCGGGTAGAGCACGACAACCAACCGGGCCCGGGCGCTTTCCTCTGCCGTGGCAAGAGCACAGTAAGACACACTGACGAGCAGAGCAAGCCACGGTGTCTGGCCCATGAGCCGTGATCGAGTGCGCCCTCCGCCGCTCCGTGCGAATTTCATGGCAGCAGTCCTGAATCAGCCACTGGGCGCGATGCAACGGCAAATCAGAAGGAGGTCATCTCCTTCACTGCAGGGCCATCCGTGGGAAAGGTGTATTGAGTTGCCTGATCAATCAGGCACTGTAAGGCCTACTGTTCCGCGTTGTCAAGTAAATCTTTTTTTGCTGGACATGCCGGCGTGCCCGGTCGCTGCTCCCGGCACGGCCTTCCTGTCACTTTTTCCCCTGGGCACCTGGCATTTTTGACAGTGGCATCTTTCCTCCTCCGCCCATAGATGTATGCTGCGTTCATAACGCTCATGACGGGGAGAAGCGTGCTGGGGCGACAGAATCTGGAGGGTCTCTGCAATGAGAGTGTTGCGTGTTTTCGCTGTGCTCGTTGGCCTGGCCATTCCCGCCGGTTCCGAGGCTGCGCAGAATGATTTGCAACTTTTCATGAACGCAATTCCAGCGTCGACGAATACCATCACGGTCATCCGCATGCGCTCAATCATGCAAAGCCCGCTTGCGCGCCGAGAAGGCTGGGCCAAGAAGCGCGAGGTGGAATACCAGGAGGGCACGGCGGTCTTGCCGCCCACTTCAGACATCATCGTGATTGCCTCGAAGCTGATTCCGGGCAATCTTGCCAATTCGCCAACGATCGCACTGATGCCCGTCGACCAGCCCATTGCCGACCGCGACCTGGCCGTACGCGAGCGCGGCAGTGTGCAACCCGTCGGCGGCGAGTTCGTGGTCCTCAGCTCACGGAACTGCTACATGATTACCAAGGGCAAGTACCTGGCCATTGTCAGTCCGGCAGACCGCCAGGAGACGGCGCAATGGATCCGCTTTGTCCGCAAGAACCGCGAGCCGGCAGTCACGCAGTATTTGCAAGACGCGATCAACGCCGACGCCGATGCCGACCTCATGGTCGCCATCGACACGGAAGACATTTTGGACCCGCGGCTGATCCGTTACGCACTCAACCATTCCGAGCTGCTTGGCGGCGCCAACAAGGCGGACGGCCTCGGCGTGCAGGCTCTGCTCCTGAAGCTCAAGGGGGCACGCTTGACGGTGCACTTTGGCGAGGACATTGCGGGCACGCTCCGTCTGGAGTTCAGCGACAAGGTCGGCAAGGAAGGACTGCTCCTGAAGCCATTCCTGAAAGAGCTGCTGGGAGATATGGGCTGCGAGATCGACGACTTCAGCAATGGTCAAATCAGCCTGGAAGAAAACGCGGTTATGATCAAGGCCAACGCGACGCTGCCTGGGTTGAGGCGACTGCTGTCCCTCGTCGTGCCGGCCATCCCCCGGGTGGACACCAGACGGCCCGTGCAGTCCAATAATCCGCCGCCAAAGCCGCAGCTATCGCCGGAGGAGAAAGAGGCAAGGGCGTCGCTGGCCTATTACAAGAATGTCAACAGCATGCTGAGCGAGTTGCAAAAGAAGAACCGCAAATCCGGCGACTACGCCAAGACCGTGGTCTGGCACGAAACCTATGCCAACAAGATTGAGCAGTTGCCGACGGAATACGTGGATCCGGAGCTGGTGCAGTACGGCGCACGCGCGCATAACCGCCTGCTTGGTCTGGCGGATTCGTTGCGTGGCATCGCCGTTCAGATTCAGTCGCTGGAAACCGGCGTGAGCACCAATATCTTTGTGGGCGCGACCGCGCGCGGTCCCCTCGGCTACTCGCGCTCCTCCCCGGACTCGCAGTTCGACTCGAACGTCAATCAGATCCGCATCATGCAAGCCCAGCAGATCGCCGCCGGCGCCGGGGATCGGCTCAAGATCTGGAACATGATCTTCGACGACAGCAAAGCAACCGCCACGAAGATGAGCACCAAATACAAAGTTGACTTCGAACCCTTACCTAGGTAACCGGCGCTGCCTTCGCCCCATGGCGGCTTCGTCTATGGCGCATCGGAAGGTGGAAGAAGGACCCGTTTACTGGAGAAGCATCATGAAATGGTTCTGTGGCAGCTTCATGGCATTGTCGGTCCTCGTCTGCCTCGCGGCCTTGTGCCGGGCCGATGACCGTGCCTATCAGGATTTGTTACGGCGCTTGCCCGATTCTACCAACGTGGTCGTCATCGCGGACGTGCCGGCCTTGCGCAAGACTCTTGGTCTGGCGCCCGGCAGCGCGGTGTTGCAGTCCGACGTCAGCAGTGTGCCGATCGCGGCAAACACGTTTGTCATGGGCGCCCATGTGGACCTGAGCGAACACCGGCACGTCTGGTCGATCGCCATGTGCCAGCATCCCCGCAAAATGACCATTGAAGACATCGCGAAATTAGAGGACAACCCTGCCGAAGAGGTGGCGGGCTTTCGTGTCGTCCCATCGATTCGCAACGCCTACTTCATCGAGCTTGCCCCGGATATGCTTGGCGTAGGCTCGCCCGCGAACCGGCAGCAATTGAAACGTTGGCTGACGTATCAGAAAAGCAACCAGGTTGCCGCACTGTCGCCGTATCTCGCGCAGGCCGCCGACCTCTCGGATGCCGCTGTGGTCGTGATGGCCGTGGACCTGGCGGACAGTGTGGACGCGTCGGCCATTCACCGCGGCTTGAACGGCTCCCAGGTTCTGGGGTCGCGGAAAAAAATCAATTACGCGGCGGTGGAAAAAACGCTCGTGCGCGTCAAGGGTTTGACGTTCGCGATTCAGCCCGGCAGCCCGTTGACCGGCACTTTGACGGTGGACTTCAATGACGAGACGACGGAGATTCAAGGGTTCGCCAAGGCCTTGCTCATCGAGATCTTGCAGCACGCGGGGGTTTATGTGCGCGACTTCGATGATTGGAAGCCGCGGCTCAAGGATCGCTCGATTGGCCTGAGCGGACCGCTGTCACTGAACGGTTTTCGGAAGTTCTGCACCTTGATCGGCACGCCGGTGCCGCAACCCGAGGCAGCGGACATGGCGAACTACAAGTCCATGTCCCCGCTGGAGCAATCGAAAGTTGCGTCCCAGCGCTACTTCAAGAGCGTCACGCAAACGCTGAAAGACCTCAAAGAGGATAAGACCAAGTCTGTCAAGGGGCTGGCGGAGTGGTACGACCGGTACGCCGACCAGATCGCCAAGTTGCCCATTCTCAACGTGGACCCGGATTTGATCAACTTTGCCGCGGCGACCAGCGAGAATCTCCGCGCCATGAGCGCTTCGCTGAAGGGCATCTCGCTGCAAAGCGGCTACCTGCAGCAACAGAAGACGGAAGGCCAGATCTACAACGCTCCGAATTACACCGGTAACTACTCGGGCTACAACGCCTACGGCGGCTACTGGGGAGGAGGGGTTGCGAACCTGGCCAACAATATGGCGCTTTATCGCTCCGGCACCGCCGGCGGCGTGACGACGGTCAACAATTACGCGGAAATTTACCAGCAGCAACTCCTGCTGGTCAAGCAAGGGGAAGCGGGGCGCGTCAAGCTCTGGCAGCGCATCGACGACGAAACGGCAGACATTCGCCGCAAGATGACCATGAAATACCAAACAGAGTTTTGACCGCGGACAAGGAGTCACCATGAACACGCAGTCAGTGGTTGGCAGCCGCATCCCCGTAGTAAGCGGGCCGGAAAGTCTCAGGGAAATTTGGGGGTTTTTGCTGGGCATGGGGATTGCCCTTATGCTCCTGGGAATTGCGGCGATCGGCTCGTCGCTCATCGCCACCTTCGCGACGGTGCTGGTGTTCGGCATTCTCCTCTTGCTCGGGGCAATATTCGAGGTGGTCACGGCATTCTGGGGCCGCAACTGGAGGGGATTCTTCGTCCATCTGTTGACGGGCGTTCTCTATCTCATCGCCGGAATTTTCCTGATCAACAACCCGGTCGGCGCGGCGCTCGGCTTGACCCTCCTCGTGGCCGTCTGCCTCCTGACAGGCGGCGCCGTCCGTATCGTCCTTTCCCTGCTGGAACGCTTTGACGGTTGGGGCTGGGTCGTCATGAACGGCATCGTTTCCGTCCTGCTCGGCGCCGCGATCTGGCGGCAATGGCCTCTGTCCGGTCTGTGGGCCCTCGGCCTGTTCGTTGGCATCGAGATGCTGTTCAGCGGTCTGTCGTGGGTGATGCTGGCGCTAGCGGTGCGCTCCGGTTCCAGGGTTGTGCCGCTGAGTTGATGTACGAATTGGTGGATTACCTGATCTGGCTGCAGCGCTATCGTGTCCGGCATTATGTCGCCAACTCGATCTAAATTAGTTGATCGCCTGCCAGAATGACATTGCCAGTTTGCCACTGAGT
>DASZFN010000286.1:0-2882 GCA_035939715.1 Gemmataceae bacterium
TGGCCATATTGCATGGGATTGATTTCGCCCGGGTTCAGAAAGGTCCGCGTGATCTTGACGGCAACTTCAGACGCTTCCCCGGCGTGACGCGGCTCGGCGTCCACAGGGCACAGGCAGGCAAGCAAACCGAGCGTGGCAAACATAGCTGCTCTCCTTTCCCGACACGACCTTATCCTTTCGCCAGGACATCGAGTCGATCCAGATGCTCGCGGTCGCCGATAGCGATTAAGATATCGCCCGCTTCCAACGGCGCGTCATGGGACGGATTGAAGACCATGTGTCCTGAAGTCTTCTTGATGGCGACAATAATCACGCCCAGGTCCAGGCGGAGGCGGCTGTACTGCAACGTGGAGCCGGCCAGGCTGCTTTTTTCGCCGGTCTTCGTCTCCTCGATTTGAAGACGCGAGTGCTCGGTCTTGGTGGCCAGCTCGATGAAGTCCACAACCGTGGGACGCAGCACGGCATGTGCCACGCGCGTGCCGCCGATCTGGTACGGCGAGACAACGCGGCTCGCCCCCGCACGCGTCAGCTTCTGTTCGGAGCCGGCTTCCTCGACGCGGGCCACAATGAAGAGGTTCTCATTGAGGAGCCGCGCGCTCATGGTGATGTAAAGGTTGTCCGCATCGGACGCGGCGACCGTAACGAGCGCCCGGGCGCGGTCGATCCCGGCCTTCTTCAGGATTTCGTCCGAAGTGGCGTCGCCATGGAGCGGATGACCGTGCGGCAAATTGAATTCAGCCAGGACGTCGGGGTGCCGGTCGATGATCACGAACGGCAGTTTTTCCTTGGAGAATTCCTGGCAGACGAGCCGGCCCATGCGGCCGTAACCGCACACAATCAGGTGATTGCGGAGCAGAGCGAGGCTGCGCTCCATCTGTTGTCTCCCCATGATGTCGCGGACTTCGCCGCTGATGATCGCGCGAATCACTTCCGTGGCCGTAAAGAAGAGAATAAACACTCCGCCCAGGCAAAGGAAGATGGTGAACCAGCGGCCCGCGTGAGAAAGCGGATGCACTTCGTTGTAGCCGACGGTCGTCAGCGTGATGGCGGTCATGTACAGGGCGTCGAAATAGGACCAGCCTTCAATGAAATGGTAGCCGAAGGTGCCCACCAGCAAGACCAAACTGGGCAAGAGCAGTAGCCAGAGAAAGCGACGCGAGGAGAAGCCAAGCAGGCGTAGGAAGGCGGAGTGCATTGCTCTGGCTAACTGGCAAAAGGAAAGAGCCGGCGGCGGGCCGCGTCATCGAGCGGCGCGCCGTACTCGCAAGCCTCGAAAGCTTCGGCGTAGTTCACCTGGCGGCCCCGGTCAGGCCCATAGGTCTGCTCCAGGAGCGCCCGATACTTGTCGGCACGGGCACTGAGCCGCGCTGCCACCCGTCTCGCCAACCAATCGCGGCGAGCGCGGTTGTCCCTGGGAACCTCGTCGAGCCGGCCGGTATTATAGGGCAGCCACTCGTAAAATTGCGATACGTGGCAATCGAGCATGGCCACAATCTGCTCGAATACGTCATCCACGTTCACGACGACCGCCGGCTGAAACGGGTAAGGCTTTTGAAAGTCGTCCGGAAGATAGGCGATTACAGGGTTAGCGCTCAGATGCGGCACTTCGGGCACAATCGCGGGCACGGTCACCATGTAAGCGGCGTCCTGAACGAGCTGGCTGGTGTAGCGATGATCGGGGTGATAGTCGTTCGGGCGGTGGGTCAGGATGAGGTCGGGTTGGAAAGAGCGAATAAGCCGAATCACCTGGCGCCGATTTTCGAGGCTCGGCAGCAGCTCGCCGTCATGATTGTCGAGCACATCGTAAGTCGCATCGATCAACGCTCCGGCCGCGGCGGCTTCCTGGCGGCGGCGCTCGGCTAACAGTGCGCCGTGCAAGCTCTGGTGGCCGGCGTCCCCATTGGTCAAGCTCACCATTTTCACGGCGTGACCTGCCAGCCGGTAGAGCGCTGCCGTCCCACCCGCATGATAATCCGCATCATCCGGATGGGCGCCGATAATGAGCAAAGAAAGACGGCGGTCTGACATTAGATGCCCGGCAGCGCCTGCCCAGTCAACTTTTCATACGCCTCCAAATACTTCGCGCGGGTGCGGCTCACGACGTCGGCCGGCAACGGGGGTGGAGGGCTGTTCTTGTCCCAGTCGGTGGTTTCCAACCAGTCGCGCACGAACTGCTTATCGAAGGAGGGCGGGCTTTTGCCGACTTGATACTGGCCCACCGGCCAGAAGCGCGAGCTGTCCGGCGTCAACACTTCGTCGATGAGAATCAGGCTGCCATCGGCAAGCTTGCCCCACTCAAACTTGGTGTCGGCAATGATGATGCCTCGACTTCGGGCATAGTCAGCTGCCCGGCGATAGAGATCAAGGCTGCGCTTCCGCAATTCCTGGGCGACCGGCTCGGCGGTAATCTTTACCATCTCTTTCCAGGAAATATTGAGGTCGTGGCCGGTTTCTTCTTTCGTGGCGGGCGTGAAAATCGCCTCGGGAAGTTGTTGCGACTCCTCCAAGCCAGGCGGAAGGGTGATGCCGCAAACCTTGCCGTCGCGGCAGTACTCCTTCCAGCCGGAGCCGGCAAGGTAACCACGCACCACGCATTCGATGGGAACGACCTCGGCCTTGCGCACCAACATGCTCCGCCCCGCCAGAAGGTCTGCCTGGGCGGCGAAAGCAGCTGGCATTTGCTGCAGGTCCGTGCTGAGCAAGTGGTTGGGACCTCCCAGGTGGCGCAGCCAGAAAAGCGTGAGGCCCGTCAATACCCTGCCCTTGTCGGGAATTCCCGTTGGCAGCACCCAGTCGAAGGCACTGATGCGGTCGGTGGCGACAATGACGAGCGAATCGCCCAGATCATAGATGTCGCGCACCTTGCCGCGCCGGCATGGGTA
>DASZFN010000287.1:0-1725 GCA_035939715.1 Gemmataceae bacterium
CTGCTCGGCCCGGCGCGTGGCTTCTTGCTGCTGGCGTTCATCGCGACTCTTCTTGACCACCGGCGTCAGCACGTCGTGGATCAGCTCGACGCGTTGAATGTCCAGGCGCGGCTCAATGCGAAGCAAGCGGCGTTTTACCAGCTCGTCGATGGCGGAGCCAGACGCGCCGCGCTGTCTGAGCGCTTGACGGGCGCGGTCCAGGGTGATGTCCACACGCAGCCCCGAATCGGTCACAAGTTCATCTTCGACTAAGGCGCGCACCCCAGGCGGTTGATCGGCGAGGCAGCGCTCGTAGAAATCCTGCAGAATGCTTTCGCGGTTGCCAGCCAGGAGGCTGCCCGTGATTTCCGGCAAGCCCTGGGCACTGCGGCGGTTGTTCAGCTCCCAGCAAACGAGGCTCAATAGAGAAGGCTCGATTTCCAATCCGGCCAGGCCATCCTCCTCCACACCCTCATGGGCGGCATCCGGCGCCCGTAGCCGCTTTCCGGCCACAAAACGAACCACCAGGCGTCCGACCTCCGGCGTGATCAGCCCTCGGCCCGGATTGAGAACCGCCTCCAGGGCCCGGCTGCCGTTCATGCGCGTCAAGCGCATGCGGTTCTCTGCTAGTGAGCGCATGGTCCGGTGTAAGCTCTCCAGGTTTGCCAGGTAATCCTCGCGCAGGCACAGGAGCACGCGATGGTCCAGCTCGCCGAAGACGAATTGCTTCATCAACTCGGGTTGCTCCTCGAGACGTTGCTCGAGCAGGGCAGGCACTCGGTTTTCGACCAGGTCGGCAAGCTCCGTCAAAAAAGCGGCCGCCCGCTCGCGACCGGCCTCGTTGGTTTGGCCGATGGCGAATAACTCCTCGAACTGGTCGAACACCAGGACCAGTCGAATCGGTTGACGGTCGTGTGTCAGCCAGGCCCGCCGGCAGTCATGGAAATGTTCCCAGAGCGTAACGCCGTCGTCCGGCGACGGCGCCTCCGGTCGGTCGCCAGTGTCCCCCATGGCACTCGCGATGGCTGCCTTTACCTGGTCGGCCAAGCCGGCCGCAGCAATGCGGCGTCGTTCTACCTGTCCGCCCGGGGCGACGGCGCTCTCTACGTGGTCCGACAATTCCGGCGCGGCCAGGGCGTGATCGAGCCGTATGGGAACAGGCAAATAACCTTCCTTGCGGAGGCGCGGAAACAGTCCAGCCTGCAGGAGGGAGGATTTGCCCAGCCCCGACTGGCCGAAGAACACCGTAAGATTCTTGCGCTTCACGCGCCGCAACAGATCATCTGTCTCTTCGGCACGGCCGTGGAAAAAGTCCCGGATATCCTCGGTAAAGGCGACCAGGCCCGGCCAGGGATTCTGCGCGTCCACGACGGTACCGGGCACAAGATCCTTCGAGGCAACGGGATTCATGAGAGTAGTCACGGTCCGTTGACAATCTCCTTCAGCATTTCCACGAACGCGGGCGTTGCTTTCCCACCCGGCAGCCAGGCGTAAGTCAGCTCATTGAAGCGGAGCGGAACGGCGTTCGGTTCACGAGTATCATCGACGATAACGGGAAAAATGAACTTCTTGCCAAAGTAGATGCTCCTGTCCCGATCCAGGGCAAAGCTCCACTCCGTGCGGAAGTAGGCTTGCAAGCGGTTCTCGGTGTTCCTGGAGATCACCGCTACGAAGCAACAACAGTCCCGCCTGATGTACCGTTCGATTTGCGGGTGGAAGTTGTCGCCCGGCCCGAGTCTTTCAAAG
>DASZFN010000288.1:0-2394 GCA_035939715.1 Gemmataceae bacterium
TCGATAGCCGAAGCGCGGCACCAGGAAATAGTTCCCGACTACGTTCACGGCAAGCGCGACCAGTCCGCCCGCCAACATTCGTTTGGTCTGGCAGAGGATCTCTAGAGGCTTGTGCGCCAGCAAGGCCAGCTGCCAGAGAAATCCTCCGATGGCGAGCGGGAGCACGATGCTGGCGGCCTCCGGATTGCCGTGCCCCAGCACCAGACGACTCGCCCAGCCAGCGCCAAGGAAGAGTACGGCCGCTACCGGCAGAAAAAGGAGCGACTCGAACTTAATGGCCTGGGAGATAATGCGCCGGGTGAGGTGACGACTTCCGGTGTTCCAATTATGCATCAGCGCCGTGTGCACAGCCAGCGTGATGGGCACGAATAGCAGCGAGAATGAGCGAACGACAACATCGTACATTGAGGCGTAGACGCCAGCCGCCGAGTAACCCCAGAATCGTTGGATAAAGTAGCGGTCGGACACGACCAGGCTCTGCTGGCTGAACAGCCAGAGCGCAACCGGCCAACCATAACTCCACAGGCTCCGCAAGTAGCCCCGTTCCTGCTCGTCCAGCAGGGGGCGGTGGAATATCATGATCGCGCGGCGTCCGCTCCCGTCGAAGGCACGGGCAACCAGCGGGATCAAGTAGCCGCCTAGTATGCCCAGAAGCAGAAACGTGTAGTGTCTCTGAGAAATGGCAAGGATCAAAACCAGAGGAATGACAAAGGCGCCAATCGCGCGGGTGGTCTCCATGCGCACCACTCCGCGGGAGTCGAGGACAGCCTGAAGGCGCGTCATCTCGAACGTGTAGACCAGCATGGCGGCGTACAAACCTACCGAGACCGCCACCATTGCGGCGGAGTGCGTTCGGCTTAACCACAAGGCCAGTCCAAGCGCAATACCTCCCAAAACGGCCGAGACTAGCAATCCGGCGTCGGCTGCGCGGTTGAAGCTCTCGGCTTCGGCGGTGCCGTGGTGCCGGCTGTGAAAACGCAGAATGCTTTGGCTGAGCCAACCGGCAACTCCCGCCGAGAAGGCTGTGACGGTGGCGAAAGCGACGGCATAACGGCCGTACTGTTCATAGCCCACCATGCGCACGAAGGTGGCCACGGAAAGTAAGCCCATGAGCCCCGGCACGACCTTGCTCAAGAAATAATTGAAGGTGTCCCCGACCAACTTTGTCTTGAGCTCATTTTCAGGCGGGCTGGCGTTCTTGCCGGCGAGCAGCCTTTCGACGAAGGATTGCAGAGGGCGGAGCGAGGCACTGACGCCAAAGGAATCTTGCGAATTGCGTGTCTTGAGCGCCTGCATCAAATCGTCACTTACCCGATGCTATCTGCCACGGCCCATTTTTCTCCAGAGCCGGTGCGCGAGATCCGGACCCGAGCCATTGCTCGCGCCTCCCGCTATTCTCGCTCGAATGGTGTGGAACACGTCCTGAACTAATTGCTTCTCAGGCGTGTGCGCGGGCACTCCTTGCCACGCGGACCTGCCCAGAACCCAGATGGCTGCGGCGGCGAAGGCAAGGAACACTCCCAGGAACATGATCATCACCCGCGGAGGGAATGACTTGCGCTCGGCGACGTCGGCCGGGTCCAGGACTTTTACGCTGGGGGTTTCCTTGGCTTCGGCTACTTTGGCGAGTTCGTATTGTTGGGTCAGGGTTTCAAACACGGCTTCCTGCACCCGGGTGCGGCGGTAGAGGTCGGCAAAGGCTTCGCCGAGGACCGGGAGTTTCCGGATCGAGGGATAGAGAGAATCGTCCGGCTTGGCGTCCTGCTTAGCGTCTTGCTTGGCGTCCAGCTTGGCGTCATTCTTGCCTTCGGCAGCCAGGTGGTCGGCGGCGTCCGGGGTTTCATACTTGCCGCCCAGCTTGGTGAGTTGAGCTTGCAGTTCGGCGATATGGGCTCGGAGCGAGCGTACCCGGACATTGTTGTCGGTATAGATCTGCTTCAAGCCTTCCAGCTGTGCCTGGCTGGCGACGACCTCGCCCTGCAGGGTGGCGGCGGCTCCGACCATGGCTTTGGCCTGTTCTTTGATGTCGACGGCGGTGTTCTTGCTGGCAAAGTCTCCAAATTCTTTCTCCGCCGTCTCCAAGTCTTCTTTCACCTGCTGGATGCGCTCTTCGAGGAAAACTCTTTCGCGCCGGGCCGAGGACGTACTCAACTGGTTCACAACCTGGTTGAGTTCGGCAACGTACTCGGCAGCCATAGCCGCGGCGCGGGTCGGGTCGTGGTCGGTGACCGTGATGGTGAGGATTCCATTTTTGCGGTCTTCGGAAATCCCGGTATTCTCGGCTAACTGTCTGCGGGCGGAGTACCAGCGCTTGGTCCCGTACACTTTTTGCAGATCGAATTTCGTGATGAGGTGGTCTTGCACGGTGCGGCTGACCAGGATTCCGGTAAAAAG
>DASZFN010000289.1:0-3042 GCA_035939715.1 Gemmataceae bacterium
CGCCTGCACGTTCCACCACATGACCGCAAGAATGACAATGTCCTGTTCTGCGGCCTGCTGCGGCGTCCCCGCTATCGCACCGGGGCCGAGTTTCTTCACCAACGGGGCGAGTGAATCCGGCCCCTGTGTGTTACTGAGCATGACTTGATGCCCGAAGGGCAAGACATGCCTTGCGATGGTTTGCGCGACGGTGCCGGCGCCGATGATGCCGATTTTCATGCGGGCTTCCTCGCCGGTTCTTGGGCCTGGGCGGCAGGAGCCGCCGGCGGATAGCTTTCCCGGAAATATTCGCCGGCGGCCTTGGGCTTGCGGCCGATTAGCTTTTCAAGGTGCTTGGGCGAATCCTGCCATTCGCTGGCGGCCATGCCCTGCACCCATTTCAGAACGAAGGTGCCAATGTGATCCGGGAGGCCGGCGGCGCTGATGAGCTTGAGATACTCGTCATCGGACACCGGGATATAGGGAACTTCCTTTCCCCTGATCTTCGAGAGGATGCCGGCAATGTCGGCGAACGACACGGCTGGGTCGCCGGCGAGGTTGTAGGTCTTGCCCTCATGGCCCTTGCCGGTGAGGATCGCGGCGTGAGCGGCGCCCAGGTCGTCGCGCGTGGCTGCGGCGAACTTGCCCTTGCCGGCGGGAACGCGGATGCCAGTTTCGTAGGCGTTCAAGCCGATGTAGAAGCCGAGAACGTCGAGGAAGGGCGGATGCTCCGCCAGTGTCCAGTCAAGGCCGGAATCCACCAGCTTTTGCTTGGTGAAAATGTCCTCGGCGGTGATTTCCTTCATGGTAAAGGTCGAGCCGGCCTTGCGGTGGATCGGCATGAAGACCATGTGCCGGACGCCGGCGTTGGTCGCCGCGTCGATCACGTTGGCGTGAGCGATGTTGCGATCCGTGAAAGCATGGGTCGAAGTCAGCATGAGCTTTTCGATGCCCTTGAAGGCCGCCGGCAGCGAGGCCGCGTCCAGGTAGTCGCCCCGACGCAGCTCGATGCCGAGCGCCGCCAGGTCTTTCGCCTTGTCAGGGTCGCGCACCAGGCCGACCAGTTGGCTGGTCCGCTTCAATTTCAGCAGATGCAGGAGCGTCTTTCTGCCAATGTCGCCGCTCGCGCCGGTTACAAGAATCTTGCTCATCGTGTTTCCTTTTCTGTTTTTGTGGAGGTTTTGCCACAGCGCCGGCGGCCGGGTCGTCCCCGCCCGCCGGGTGATGATTACAGGGTGGCCAGTGAGCCGAAGCCACCGCTGACGAACAGGTTGTCGCCGGTGATGTAGGAAGCGCGTGGTGACGCCAGGAAGGCGATTGCTTCCGCCAGGTCTTCCGCCTTGCCAGCACGGCCTTCGAGCGGCACGGCCGAGAAGAATTGCTGGTCGGTGATGCCCATCGCCTTGGTGATGGTCTTGCGGACTTCATCGCCGCCGGGAGTGATGATCGGCCCCGGCGTCACGATGTTGACGCGAACGCCCTGCGGTGCCAGTTCCTTGGCGAGGGCTTCCGACCAGTTGTTGAGCGCAGCCTTGGCGGCTCCGTAATGCGCCATCGGGCCACCGAAGGCGATACGGCCGCCGGCGGTGACGTTGACAATTGTACCCTTGGACTTAATCAATTGGGCAACCGAAACGTAGGTGACCCGCAGCGCGGCCAGGAAGTTGATATTCAGGCTATCGACCCATTCGTCGTCCGAGATCGCGGTTGAGGCCGGCAGATGGATGCGGGCAGCGCCGGCGCTGTTGACCAGGATGTCGAGGCCACCCAACTTGGCAATCGCTTCCTTGGCGACTTTCTGCGCGCCTTCCAGGGTGCGTGTGTCGCCGGAGATGAAGGTCGCGCCCTTCGGGGTTTCGGCGTGGGTGTTGCGCGCGGTGACGACGATTGTTGCGCCGCCGTCAAGCAGGCGTTGCGCGGCGGCCGCGCCGATGCCGCGCGAGCCGCCCGTAATCAGGGCGCGCTTGCCCACGAACTCTTTTGTGAGGTTTAGCTTATATTTGGACACGGTGTTTTTCCTTCTTTCCTTGGTTACGAGTTAGCGGGCTAGTGCATGATTCAGACTGTTTGTTCCGAAATAGGACGCAAAAAAGTTGGGATCAGCATTCAAAAAGGCGTTCTTCTTTGGCCAGGCAGTAAGAAAATCTTATTTGGTACGATTTTCTTACCATTCGGTTAGTTATATAGAACATTGCCTTTGGCCGGTCAAGGGTATATCTTACCTTTTGGTCAGAAATGGGAGAATTCGTTGCTATGCCAAGAAAATCGTCAGGAAATCCGCCCGGTCGCCCAAAGGCATTTTGCGAAAAGCAGGCGCTGCATGCTGCCATGCTCGTCTTTGCGGAAAAGGGGTTTGAGAATGCGTCGTTGGCCGATTTGACCGCGGCGATGGGAATCAATCGTTTCAGCATGTATGCAAGCTTCGGAAACAAAGAGCAGCTGTACGTGAAGGCAATGGAAGCATTCAATGACATGCGGAAACAGCGTGTCACCGATACCCTTAAAGGGCCGTCTGCCCGCGAGAGCATCACACAGCTGTTGAAAGAGATCGTCGATCGGTTTACGGACAATATTCACGGCGTGTGCTTCGTTACCCAAGCTCCTCTGAACGCCGCTGAGGTGTCGGATGAAACCCGGGAACTCATGGCGCGAAGACGGACCGAGGTTGAGACGGCGATCCGGGAGCGTATCAGAAAGGCAATAAAAGAAGGCGAGCTTCCTGCCGACACATCGGCGAAGGATCTCGCCCGGTACTACGCTGTGGTTATCCAGGGTTTCGCGTTGCAGGCACAACACGGCGGCACGCGCGAGGAACTGCTCCGCGTCGTTGACGTCGTCATGGAAAATTGGCCAGCAACCAGTTAAACATTCGATTTATAACTCAATTTGGTAATGTGATAATACAGATTACGGGAATTAAGGAACTTCGCGCGTCGTTTCTTTATGAGTGTCAAAAGAAATGTCGCTAACGTCGCGGCGGATGATGTCGTCTTCTCGAATTTGATCAAGCATCCGTCGGAACTCGGTCACAGCGTCCTTCTTGCCCGCTACTTCAACGTGGAC
>DASZFN010000290.1:0-1682 GCA_035939715.1 Gemmataceae bacterium
GGCGTCGTAGCGGCCGAGTTCGAACACTCCATAGATCACGACGAGGGCGAGAAGCACGGACGATGCCAGCAGCACGGCTCGCCGCTTGGGCGCGTGGGATCGAACGACGAGTTTGCCTAACAAGTCCGCCATGAAAAAAACCATTCCCGGGAGACAGGCCCCTTGGCAAGGGAAGAGGACATTACACGAACTCGCGCGGTGCGCGTTATCATCCGTTCCCAGCATTCTGAAGGTAGCGAACTTGCTCTGGCTGAAGGCCTTTCACGTAATTGCGATGGTGACCTGGTTCGCGGGGCTGTTTTATCTGCCTCGCCTGTTCGTCTATCACGCGGATGCCGGGGACTGGATCAGCGTCGAACGGTTCCGCGTCATGGAACGGCGCCTGTTCATTCTCATGAGCGTGGGGGCGGCCGCGACCGTGCTGCTTGGATCGGCCATGGTCATAGCTGCGCCCGGCTACCTGACAATGGGTTGGCTGCGCGCCAAGCTGGCCTTGGTGTTGCTGCTCATCGGGTATCACATGCTCTGTTTCAAGTTCTTGCGCGATTTCGCCCACGATCGGCGCACCCACACCGCCAAGTGGTTTCGCGCTTTCAATGAGGTGCCCTCGCTGCTGCTGGTCGGGATCGTCATCCTCGCCGTGGCGAAACCGTTCTAAGAAGCCATTCATTCCATAGCCATGCTAAGAAGCGGTGCCGACCTCCGGCCACCATTCGGGGTACGGCGGCAGGCCCTGCGGGAACATCAATCTGCCCAGGTCATGCAGGGCACGGATGTAGACGCGACGCTTGAAGTACACGACCTCGCGCACGGGCGTCCAATAATCCGCCCATCGCCACCGGTCGAACTCAGGCTGCTTGGTGCTATCGAACCGCAGCTTCGTCTCCTCGGCCACGAGTTCGAGGAGATACCACCGCTGCTTTTGTCCGATGCACCGGTCGCGAACGTATTGCCGCGGCAGGCGGTAGCGCAACCACCCTTGCGTGGAACCCAAAACCTTCACGTCCTGGCGCTCCAGGCCGATTTCTTCCTTCAGTTCGCGAAACAGCGCATCTTCCACCCGTTCGCCTCGGTTGACTCCGCCCTGGGGAAATTGCCAGCCCCGGCCGCCGACACGGCCGCCCAGGAACAGCTCTCCGGATCCGCGGGTCAGGATGATGCCGACATTTGCGCGGAAACCGTCCTTGTCGATGTAATCGGTAGCGGGTGTTGCGGACATGGCCCAATTGTTCCATATCACCCGCCGCTTGTGGCCACCCTGTCCGGACCGTAAGGTAGCCCCCCATGAAGGCCAGCCGACTGCTCCTGTTCTGAGCGTTCATCGCAATATCGAGCCTGATGCTGGCCGTATCGGTCGGCAGCACGAACTACGGCGTGAAGACGCTGGCAGCGGCCTTAGGCTACCAAGGCGGCACGGAACCCGGCGCGGCTGCCGACGCCGGGTCCCTGGTCCGGCAGGTCATATTCGAGTTGCGGTTACCCCGGGCGCTCAACGCGTTCAGCACCGGCGGACTGTTGGCTCTCGCCGGCGTCCTGATGCAGGTGCTGCTGCGGAATCCCCTGGCCGATCCGTACGTGCTCGGTATCTCGGGCGGCGCCGCCGTGGCGGCCTTGGGCGCCATGCTGTTTGGATTCGGCGGTCTTTTCATCGATTGGGCGGCGGGAATCGGCGCCCTGGGCGC
>DASZFN010000291.1:0-3912 GCA_035939715.1 Gemmataceae bacterium
GCTGGGAGCGCGCCATCCTCAAAGGACTGATGGACTGCGACTGGTTCCTGGTGGCGATGTCGCCGCGTTCGGCGGCGTCGGAATGGGTCAAGGACGAAGTGCACTGGGCGATGGAGGAGCGGCCGGGCAAAATCATCCCCGTGCTCTTGCAGGATTGCGACTGCCGGGAATTTCACATCCGCATGGCGCGCATCCAGCATGTCGATTTCCGGGACAACCTCAAAGAGGGCCGGCGGCGCCTGCTCGTGGCCCTTGGCGTGACTCCGGTCAGCCAGCCGGCCCCGCCCCTTCCGGAGGTGAAAAAGCAAGCCCCGGAGGCGGCCCCGGAATCGCCGGGTCAGCCGAAGCGAACGTTTCAGGTGATCTGTCCGAATTGCCATCAGATGCTGCGCTTGCCTATCGCTCTGGCGGGAAAGAGCGTGCAGTGCTCGTTGTGTGCGCGCACCTTTCGAACGCCTGACAACCAGGCAGGCCCTGCCCTCGGCAAGGAGGTGGCACCCGATCGGTCGCAGGGAAAAGATTCCTGGGTGACACGCGCCTGGCAGTGGCTCGGCGGCTAGCGTTCAATCTTCCAGGGGGACCAAGTCGGCAAGCTCGAGGGTGGTATCCTTGTATTCATGCCGCCATTCCCAGGCCTCAAGTTGCCGGCGCTGGAGCGAGTCGATCACTTCCTCAGCCGGGACGCAGCCGCCGAGATTTTGCCCGCCCAAAGCTTGCAGGTCGATGGTCGTTATCCCCGCGAGAAGTCCATGACGAGCCAGGAAAAGCGGGCCGCCGCTGTTGCCTTTATTGATGGGACAGGTCGTCCAAATAAAACCGTGTTCCCCCCTGGTGCTGGAGATCACTCCCGGGGAGGTAAAGTATTCCAGCCCGAGAGGGCTTCCCAGGGCGACCGCCGGCTCGCCCTGCCGGAGATCCTTCTGACGCACAATGGCCACGGAGCTCGGCTTTAGCGATTCGCTCTCGGCAATCAACAGGGCCAGGTCAAGCCGGTGATGATAGGCCGCCACACGACAGGTCTTGGCCGTGATCTGGTCCGGATTCTTGATGCTGACGTCGCGAAAAAGGACGTCGGCGGCTCGCAACGCAGCATCCGCGCCCGCAACCGGGGTAATCACATGGCGGTTGGTGACAATGAGTCCGCGGCCCCGATTGTTAGCGATGAGGATGCCGGACCCCGTTTTGTCACTTGTCTTCACAAGAAAGACGCGGTGTTTGAAAGCTGCCGTAATTTCTTCCGCTGTGGCGGCGCTGCCCAGGCGCTGCACGTGGCCCCAGCTTCCGTAGTAATGGTAAAAAAGCAAGGCCGCCAGCGGAGTGACCACGACCAGCATGCCGGCCCCGGCAAAGATGCCGATCAGGGCCATCCTCCGGCCGCCTTCCCGGCTTTTGTTGCGGCTTATCTGCCGTAATGCCAGATAGCCGAGCACGATTGCCGCGACACTGGCCAGGCCGCCGAGCCAAACGAGACCGAGGATGAAAGAAGCGAAGGCGAGCTTGTTGACCGGAGCGGCTTTTCCCGCTCGGCGTCGGCGCTCCGGTCGCGCACCCAACTCAGGTAAGGAACTGAGCGCTTGCCAGCTGGTCATCCCGGAATTCCACACATAGCTGGAATCGTCGAGCTGTCCTTCCCCCCACAAGTCGAGAAGTTTTTGCTTGCTGATGGGACCTTGTTGCCCGCCGGCCTCGTCGGCGTAGTACCACTCGTTGTTATTCGCCGCCTTTGCTTGTGCACTGTCCCTCGGCTCTGCGCCCTCCTCGCTGAGCCGTAGCGATTCTTCTTTGACTACCTGAGCCACAGGCTCGGAAGGAAACAGTTCGCCAAGGGAAGTGGCGGGCGCCCAGCTTCGGCGATCTTCCGAGATTTCGTGAAAACGGCGAAACTGACCGCGATCCCGCAAGGAGCGCAGGTCTTCCAGAGTGAACGGGCCAAGGACCTTGCCTCGAACGCGTATATAAAGCGCTTTTCCCAACATCGGTTCACGGACTAGGAGGTTCGCGGTTTGCGAATAAAAACCAGACGGCCTTCCGCATGCAGGCGCGAATTCCCCGGCTCGAGGATTGCCTTGCCGCTCTCGACGCGGCCAATAACGCCAAATTCTGCCGTTCCGCCTGGCATGATTACACACAATTCGCCCGGTTCGTCAAGGCTCGCGCGCGACCGGCATTCCCATTTCCCCTTTGTCTGCACCAGCCAGCCAAACGGTTTTACATTCGACTCGGCTACGGCGGCGGCGAGCCGGCGGCGCCGCTCGACGGCGGTTTTCAGAAGCGGCTCCAGGGCGGGAAGCTTGGGAAACAAATCGCGGGCCAGCTTTCTTTCGGCGCTGCAATCCCTGTCCGGGTTAATCCAGGGCACTGTTAAATCAATTTGCGGCCCATTCAGTATCCGCTGGAAGTCCTGAAGTTCCAGGGCCAGCGGGTAACTTCCCTTGGCGGCGTGACCAAGGACCGCCTTGAGAAGGCTGAGCCGCAGGATAGGATCCATATCCTGCTTGTTCTGGATTTGTGCCGCCAGTTTCAGCAGCGTTTCGTCCCAGGTCTCCACTCGCACGGTCGCCAGCAGCCGGTCTGCTTCCGCGGCAATGGCGGACTGCGGCGCCTGTCCGCTCTTCTGAATGTCCTCGTATTTGATCAGCTTGGGTTTGTCGCTGGCGTCAAAACCGACCAGGTATTTTACATTCAAGTAGCCCGCTTTCTTCTTGGCCGATTCCAGATCTTTCGTGGGGTCCTGGGCCAGGTAATACACCTTTTCGTTCGGCAGCTCCAGGAACCACAGTCCCTTGATGTAAAGGGCGCCGAACAGGTCGCGCAAGCGGGCGGCGGCCGTGCCCTTGGCACCGGCATCCTGTTCGGCCAGCGCTTCCAGGCAACGCACATAATCTTGAATGCGCGCGCCGTCGATCGGCGCGGGATAATCCTTCAGAAAATCGTGATAGGGCTCGAGCTGAGATCGGGCCTGGGCGGTGGTAAGGGCGAAGGGCTTGCCGGCATAGGGGCCGAACAGAGCATGCCATTTGAAAAGCTGCTCCCAGAGCGGCCGCTCTTGCTTGACATCCTTGAAAGCGCGGCTGCGCGGAGTTTCAGGAAAGCTGCGGATGTAGTCGTCCATGGCCGCCAGGTAGGCATCCACGCCCTGATCGCTTTGCAAAGCCCGTGTCAAACGATCGATGAGCTCGCTCTGCCTGGTTTGCATGTCAATGGACGCCTCCGCCGCAGCGAAACGTCGCGCCAATTGCTCAACCTGCTCGCGCAACGGGCCCGGCACACGCTCTGCCTCGTCCTTCAACTCATTGAGCTCAGTTTGCAGCGGCTGTCGAAGCTCGCTGACGCGCCGCGAATCGTAGGCGTCCCGCACGGCCGATTCGAATTCCGCCAGGTGCTCGCGCGCCTTGATCAAGCGCGGCTGCAGTGCCGCCTCGCGCTCCGCCTGGGTCCTGGTTGATTCTTCCTGGATCTTGTTCTCGAGCTGGCGGATAAGCTCGCGCTCTTCGGCGCGGAGGGCATGGCTTTTCGCGCGGGCCAGGGCTGCTTTCCGGTTGTCTTCGGAGCTAGCCACTTCGGCTTCCCTCATCTCTTTCCTGAGCAAGGCGCTGCGCTGCTGCTCCTTGGCATCCTCCGCTTGCAGCCGGGCACGCAGGCTCGTCAGTTCTTCACGCTTGACGAGTCCCGGTTCCTGTGCGGCGACGCGTTCGTAGAGAGCCTGCGCGCTGGGCAGGTCGCCGTTGTCCAGCATCCGTGCGATCTGTTCCGCGTACTCGTGGGCCCGGCCCGTTTGCCGGCTTTCGATCACCCAGAAGGCGATGAGCCCCGCGACCAGGAGGACGGCGGCAGCCGTGGCAGCCGCGATCACCACGCGACGACGGCGCACGGCCCGGTCCATACTCTCCAGGCGTGCCCGGTAGCGTTCCG
>DASZFN010000292.1:0-5279 GCA_035939715.1 Gemmataceae bacterium
GCGCCCTGCGGTCGGGCGTGCGCGATGAAGTGGTTATGGCCTCCATCATGGACACCGATTCGCACGAGTTCTTCAACAAGACGGCGCCGTGAACATCAGGTCGGACCCGCGTAGTCCCAAGATGGTGCCAGGGCTCTTCCAATTTGACAGGTGAGGAAGGCAAGTTGCCAGCAGGGATCCAGCAGCTTTCCGTAGCCAACGCGTGATCATTCAAAGAAAGCTCATTGGTTCTCTTATGCATTGCCCGGGTTTTCCACTACCGGCGAACGGCTCGCCTCAGCCAGCAGTTGCTTCAAGTCGTCCGGCTCGACCGGTTTGACACAGTGTTTATCAAATCCGTATTCTTGCGAACGTCGTTGCGCGCCCTCCCAGTCATAACCGGTCAAGGCGATCAGTTTCAGGTCCTTCAGCGCCGGCTGGCGGCGCAGTTGCAGGGCCAGCTGATAGCCGTCCATGACGGGCAAACCCAGGTCCAGGATGGCGATGTTCGGCTTGTAGGTCTGCGCCGCTTCCAGGGCTGTGAGACCGTCGTAGGCCACGCGGACCGTATAGCCCCAGGCACGCAAGAGAGTGGCCAGGCTGTCGGCCTGGTCCTTGTTGTCGTCTGCCACGAGCACCTGAACTCCGGGTGGCCCCAGCCGTTCGCCAGCAGTTTGCTCTGTGGACATGACAGATCCTGTGTTTCAGGCCAGGTCCCGGACAAACACGTCGTAGCCGCCTGCGCGATTGGACACCCAGGCCATGCGGTTGCCGTCCGGGGACCAGGTGGCGAAGTTGTCCTGACTGAAATGCCGGGTAAGGTTCTGGGGCGCGGAGCCGTCGGCATTCATCACGTAGATCTCGTAGTTGCCGTCCCGGTTTGATGTAAAGGCGATGCGTTTGCCATCCGGTGAAAATGCGGGCCAGCAATTGAGGCACTTCGTTTGTGTCAAGCGGCGCACCTGGCCGCCGTCGGCGTTCATGAGGCAGATTTCTTGATTGCCAAAACGGCCGCTGCAAAAGACGATTTGTGAGGCGTCCGGCGACCAGTTCGGATTATTATCCGCGGCAAGCTCGCGGGTCAGACGGGTGACCTGCTTGCCGTCAGCGCTGGCGCGGTAGATTTCCTGGTTGCCGTCGCGCGTGCTGACAAAGGCGAGCTGTTTGCCGTCCGGCGACCAGCGTGGCGATTCTTCGAACGCCTTGTTGGGTATGAGCATCTGATTGTTGGCGCCGTCGACATTGGCCGTGTTGATTTGCAATTTGCCGTCCGTTCCCTGGAGAATGTCAAACACGAAGATGATCTTCTTGCTATCCGGGGACCAGCAGCCGTCAAAATGCGGTGTGGGCTGTTTTTCGAGCAGCGGCTTCAAGTCGCTGCCGTCGGCATTCATCGTCCAGATGCCCATCTTGCCCGCATGCAGACGCGTAAACAGAAACTTCTTGCCGTCTGGAGACCAGGCGAGATGCTGCTTGAAGTCACGGTCTTTCGTGAGGCGGAGAGCTTCGTTCATTTGGAAGTCAGTAGCCAGTAGTCAGTAGCCAGTAGTCAGTATTTCTTTGGCTACTGACTACTGGCTACTGACTACTGACTCTCAAAAGAGTTCATGAATCACCTTGCCGCTCGTATTCAAACCGAGCGTGGCGGCCTGTTCGCTGGTGATGCCGACGCAGTGATGGACCGTGGCCGCCACGTCGGCGGGTGTTAGCGGATTGTCGTGCGGATGTTCGGCGCGGGCGTCGCTGCTGCCGATGATGCGACCGCCGCGAACGCCGCCGCCGGCGATGAGGGCGCTGTAGCACTTTTCCCAGTGCTCGCGGCCGGCCTTGTCGTTGATCTTGGGCGTGCGGCCGAATTCTCCCATGACGAGGATCAAGGTCCTGGCCAGCAAGCCGCGCTCCTGAAGATCGGCCAGCAAAGCTGACAGGGCCTGGTCGAGCCAGGGGGCTTGACGGTCCTGCATGATCTGGAAGTTGCGGTAATGGTGATCCCAGCCGCCGTCGCCGGAATCCTCCTCGGCCTCGACATGATCGCTCCAGTTGACCTGCACGAACGGCACGCCGTGTTCCAGGAGCCGGCGCGCCAGCAGGCAGGACTGGCCGAAACGCGTGCGGCCATAACGGTCAAGCAATGCCGGCGCCTCGCGCGAAAGATCAAAAATAACCCGTGCGGCCGGGGACGTGAGCAGAGAAAAGGCCTGGGCGCGGTATTCGTCGATGGCCTTGGAGGCGCGCAGCAGATCGGTCTGACGCTCCAGGTTGTCGAGCGCGTGCATGAGCTTCTGACGATGGCCCAGCCGCTCCGGCGTGAGCTCCGCTTCCAGTTGCAGTGCCGGAATCTTGAACCCCTGCTCGGCGTCGAACTCGAGCCGGAAAGGATCATAGAGGGCCCCGAGTGAGCCGCCGCCTTCACCGGCAATCGCTTTCTTCCCCTGGTGCAGCCGGCCGCCTACAACCATAAAGGGAGGCAGAGGCGGCTTGGAGCCGCGCACGCGGGCAATCACCGAGCCGGTCGCCGGCCGAGGCGTCCCGGCGATGGGCTTGCCGCCCAGGTCGATGCCGCCGGCCGAACTGCCCGTCAAGCCGATGGTGCCGGCCACGCCGTGATCGTTGGAGCCGGTGTTGAGCGAGCGAATAATGCTGAAGGCGTCGGCCGTTTTTGCCAGTTGCGGGAAGAGTTCGCAGATGCGGATGCCGGGAACCTTGGTCGCAATGGGCGAGAAGAGGCCGCGGTATTCCAGGGGCGCATCCGGCTTGGGATCCCAGGTATCGAGCTGCGAAGGACCGCCCCACAGCCAGAGCAACAACACCGACCTGGCCGGGCCGTTCGCGTCCGCGCCGCCGCTGGCCCTTAGCCGGAGCAGGTCGGCCAACGACAGGCCCAGCACCGTGCTGCCGCCGGCCTGAAGAAAGGCGCGGCGCGTCAGCGTCTGGCACGTGCGTTGCCGCTGCTGGCCGATGAACAACATGACAGCGGTCCCATGGAAATCTTGGCAGAAATCTAAGACCGATTATAGCACAGGGCCTTTCCCGTAGAAAAAAGAAGTTCTCTGAAAGATTCCTGGCCTGGCGGGGTACTTTCTTAAAGAGACCAGAATGGACGATTCTCCCCTAACCCGGCCGAGCCTGCTGGTGCGCATTCGGGATCCGCGCGACGCGCAGGCCTGGGCCGAATTTGTGGATGTCTACGCTCCGCTGGTCTACGGCTTCGCCCGCAAGCAACGCTTGCAGGATGCCGATGCGGCGGATTTGACTCAGGATGTCCTGCGTGCGGTCGCGGGCGCGGTCGGCCGGCTCAACTACGACCCGCAACGCGGCTCCTTCCGCGCCTGGTTGTTCACGGTGGTCCGCAACAAGCTGCGAAACTTTCTGGCTCGCAAGGGCCGGCACTGCCAGGGAAGCGGCGACAGCGCGGCGCACGACCTTTTGAACGCGGTGCCTGCTGCCCAGGATGAAGATTCGTCCGTCTGGGATCTGGAATATGAGAAGCGCGTCTTTGGCTGGGCAGCGAAGCAGATCCGAGGCGGCTTTGAAGACTCTACCTGGCAGGCCTTCTGGCTCACCGCTGTCGAGGGCAAGGAACCCAAAGAAGCAGCAGGCGCCCTGGGGATTACTGTAGGAGCGGTTTACATCGCCAAGAGTCGAGTGTTGGCCCGGTTAAGAAAGAAAATTGAGCAGTTGCAAGGGAGCGATCCGCATTCACTCGGAGGTTCGTCATGAGTGCATCCCCGGTCTGTCCGGAACCGGCCCGCCTGCAACAGTTGCTGGACGGCGATCTGCCGGCTAACCAGCAAGTGGAGCTGACTTCTCATCTGGATACTTGCTCCAATTGTCAAAAAACGTTGGAGAACCTGGCCGGTGGCGGCAAAGCCTGGCCCGGTACAGCTTCCGAGATTGTCGACGAGCTGCCCGAGGCCGATGCCGCGTTACAGCAGCTCATGCACAACCTTAAGCAGAAAGCGAGCGAAGCCGTGACCCAGGTTGGTTCGAGCACCGGCCAGGGATCAGGAATCGAGTTCCTGGGCCCGCCGCAAAAACCGGGGCACCTGGGCAGCATCGATCAATACCAGGTGACCGAACTGATCGGCCGGGGCGGCATGGGTATCGTGCTCAAAGCCTTCGATCCGGGCCTGCACCGCTTCGTGGCGATCAAGGTGCTGGCGCCGCATCTCGCCGCCAGCGAAACGGCCCGCGAACGCTTCAAGCGCGAGGCCCGGGCGGCGGCGGCCGTCAGCCATGAGCATGTTGTGGGCATCTACCATGTGGCCGAGTTCAATGGGCTGCCGTTCTTCGTGATGGAGTATGTACGCGGCCTGTCTCTGCAACAGCGCCTGGAAAAGGCAGGGCCGTTAAAGCTCAAGGAAATTCTGCGCATCGGCGTGCAGATCGCCTCGGGCCTGGCGGCGGCCCACGCCCAGGGCCTGGTGCATCGCGATATCAAGCCCGCCAATATCTTGCTGGAGAACGGCGTCGAGCGCGTGAAGATCACCGACTTCGGCCTGGCGCGGGCAGCCAACGACGCCAGCTTGACGCAAAGCGGCGTCGTCGCCGGCACGCCGCACTACATGGCGCCGGAGCAGGCACGCGGCGAAGCCGTCGATCACCGCGCCGACCTGTTCAGCCTGGGAACCGTTCTTTATTCGTTATGCACCGGACGCGTGCCATTTCAGGCCGACACGGTGGTGGCCGTGCTCTACAACGTTTGTCAGGAAACGCCGCGGCCTATTCAGGATCTCAATCCGGAGATTCCTGCCTGGCTGGTGCAGATCACCGCCCGGTTGCACGCCAAGGATAAAGCCGGACGCTTCCAGTCCGCGGCCGAGGTGGCGGAGTTACTCGGCCGGCATCTGTCGCGCCTGCAAGAGCCGATGCTGGCAGCGCCACGACAGGAAAATCCGCCGGCCGTTTCCGGCCCCCGGCGCCGCTGGGTCATTGCCGCCGCGGCGCTTGTCCTCGTTTTCGGCGGGCTTGGTTTGACCGATGCCCTCGGTGTCACCGACGTTGTCAATTTGGTCGCCACCACGCTCCGCATTCGTACGCGCGACGGTACACTCGTCCTGGAGATAAGCGATCCCACTATCGACGTCGGCATCGACGGCGATGACCTAACCATCCGGGGAACCGGTATCCACGAGATTCGACTCAGACCAGGCGCCCACGTCCTTCATGGGACGCGCGCCGGCCAACCGGTGGATCTCGGCACCATCACCATTTCCAAAGGCGACAAGAAAGTGCTCAAGATTACCCGGGAAGATTCCCAACTCGCCTGGCCAGCAACTGCGGACAAGGCGCGGATAATT